>JAIOII010000572.1 GCA_019912685.1 Kofleriaceae bacterium | reverse complement strand
GCCGACGCCGTGGCACGTCGCCGGCGAGGCGTGCCTGTCCCTCTGGCTGGTGGACCTGTGCGTCGGCATCTCCGCGACGTTCGGTCAGCCGCGCGACGCCGAGCTGCCCAGTCGCGAGATCTGGCCGCTGCTGGAGGAGGCGCTCGAGGACCCGCGCAGCTGGAGCACGCCGCTGCCGGTCGGCACCGCGGTGACGACAGCACGCGCGTCGATCCGGGCGCCGCGCTCGCGGTGCGCCAGAAGGTGGTGCCGCTCGGCCGGACATGGCCGAAGCGCTCGATCGTGCGATCGAGCGGCACCACCTTCTGGCGCACCGCGAGCGCGGCGCCCGGATCGACGCGCGTGGCGGCCTCTCCGTCGACGGGCACCGCGGTGACGACAGCACGCGCGGTGCCGACCGGCAGCGGCGTGCTCCAGCTGCGCGGGTCCTCGAGCGCCTCCTCCAGCAGCGGCCAGATCTCGCGACTGGGCAGCTCGGCGTCGCGCGGCTGACCGAACGTCGCGGAGAAGCCGACGCACAGGTCCACCAGCCAGAGGGACAGGCACGCCTCGCCGGCGACGTGCCACGGCGTCGGCCCGCGCAACGTGCCGTCGAGGTGAACGCCGGCCAGCACCGTCGTTCCGCGCCGCAAGGCCACGCCACCCCACAGATCGGCCTGGAACGCGAACGGCAGGAACTGGAGCAGCGCCTCGAAGCCTGCATTCCCGACGATGTTGAGCGGCCCCGCCGCCGCGTACAGATCGACCTGCGCGCCGACCTGCGCGGTGTTCGACGTCAGCGCCAGGAAGCCGGTGATGTCGAGCCGCGGATTGTCTCCCGACCCGATCGGGATCTTGATCGGCCTCAGCGCCGGAAAACCAGGCGGCACCCGGAACTGCGAGTGAAAGCCACCGACCGAGAGCGCAAAGCTCGGCGGATCGCCCCATCCCATGCGCAGCGCCATGTCGCCGGTGATCGGGAATCCGGCGACCTGCGAGTCGCGCAACGTGGCATCGATGGCGAGCGTCCTGCGCGCGAAGTCCACGTCTCCGAGAACGTCGACGTTGAGCTCGATGATCGGATTCGTGCGCGATGGCAGCGCCGCGGACACGGTGCCGAGCAGCGCCAGCCGCACCGGCGCCGGCACTTCGAGCAACAGCGCCACCGTGGCATCGATAATCGTCGGCGTCCCCCAACCGATCTTCGCCGCTGGACCGAATACGTGACGCCCCTCCGCCGCAGGAAAGTAGTTCGTCAGGTCGCCGAGCATTCGCGCGGCACGAGCGACGGGATCAGCGGCGAAGAAGATGTCGCCGATGCCGTCGCCGCGAAGCACCGCGCGCAGGGCTTCCATGTCTATGCGCCGGTTGATGCCCAGAAGGCCGCCGACGCCGTTCAGCGTGAAGCCGAGGCCGAGATGGATGCGTGTGAACTCACCCGAGATCGCCGCGCCCAGCGAATAGCCTCCATCGGGCAGACCGGCTTCGAGGCTTGCGATCGCGGACAGCGATACCTCGAACAACTTCAGCTGCAGGGCGCCCCAGTATCGCCGGGCCGCTGCGTCATGATGGACGTAGCCGCCCCCGGTGATCGGACGGGCGTCAATCGTGATGCCGGCGCCATTCGGAGGACGGAAGCCGAAATCCGCGGCAAGTGGCTGGTGGATCTGGAGTCTGATGCCAACCCCGTCGACGCGCACACGCACCGGACCGAGTCGCAGCACGAACGCGCCGCCACTGGTGAACTCGAGCCGATTCTCTTCGACCGCAAGCGCGATGACGATCTCGTCGAGCGTTACGGGCCCGAGGGCCACAGAGGCGGGCACGCGGACCTCAAGCCCGCCGCCACCCTTGAAGCGAAGTCCGCCCTCGCTCGAGTACACCAGTCCGAGCGCGGCGCTGCTGGTTAGCGCGCGATCGCCAAGCGCGCGGGAGATCAGGCCGTCCCCGCCCTCGCTGGTCAGGGTGAAGTTTACCTGTTGGATTTCCGCAAGCAGCTCGACGCGACGCGCCGCAGCGTCCAGCTCCACCATGCCGCGGGCGTGTATCCCACGCAGCTCCAACCGTGTACCCTCGGCAGAGCCGAACGCGAATGGGATGTTGTCATCGCTGCGCTCGCTAATGTCGAGTGTGCCGCTAGCCCGCACCGTGCTTGGCCCCGCTTCAATCTGGAAGCCCTCACCACCGCCGAACGCGACTAGATCGACGCCAGCGGTCACCTCGGCAGAGAGGATCCATGGACCGAGGTCACGCGTTGTGGTCAGCGCTCCGATTGGCGCAATCACGATTCCGAGGTCATCTTCGTCGGCCGATGACAACGAGACCTGCACTGCGGCGTCGACGCCCGAGCCGACCAGCGCCTCGGGTGCGTGGATGAACAACGCGTGGCTTTGGTACGGCAGCGCCTCGCCCACGATCAGCTCGTCGTCGGGATCGACGCCGTAGCTCCATGGAAGGCATAGCGCGGAGAAGAGTCCAGTGAGCCGTCCGACGGCAAGGTCCATGGTCGCGTCAGCATCCGCGCGGGTGGCAAGCGGCTCGGGCGGAAGCTGCTCGCGCAAGGTCGCAACCGGATCGGACAGCAGGCCGCGCAGCCGCGCGAACGAAATGCGCTCGACCACGCCGCGGCCGTTGGGCGCGAAGTGGAACTCGAGGATGCCGAGCGTGTGCGCAAGCTGGTAAAGCAGCGGTGCGCGCATGCGCAGTCGGTGGAGCATCAGGAAATGGACCAGCTCGCCGCCGAGACCGGCGTAGTTCGCGGGGGCCTCCGCCTGTAGTGCGCGCAAAGCTGCGATGGCGTCGGTGGCAGCGACGAACGCGGCCCGCACGTGGTCGAGCGCGGTGCCCGTCGACGCTCGTAGCGCCTGCAGCTGGGCGAGCGCCGACAGGAGCGTCTGCAATCCGTCCTGGAAGCCGGCGCCATCAACGTCCTCGATGCTGGTGCCGATCATGCCGAGTAGCCGCCGCATCATGTCAGCATCATCGATAGCGACGACCAATGGGCCGAAGACGTCGAGCGCTTCGGCGAGCAGCGTGTCGAGTAGCGTGCTCACGACGCTCCTATGGACCAGGGATCTGGGCGTAGCTAACGTCGGCGACGTCGAGCGACACGTCCCATCGCACGTAGAGAATCGTAGTGCTGTCGATTCGCCATCTCACCGTGTACTTCGCGGTGATAGCGCCGCCATTTGGTTGTTCGAATGTGATCTCACCTAGATTCGATTTGCCGACGATCTCCAACTTGTGCCCCCCTCTGACGATATTCAGGTACTTGCGCGCTGCTTGAGCTCGACGCTTCTTCGCGTCTCCGACGTCAAGCACTATCGGTTCAGTGATGTAGCCGCTGCCAGCGACCGCCCTCAGGTAGTCGAGCCGGATGCGGTGGTCGGGGGTGCGAGACACTGAATCGAGCTGCAGCTTGTACACAGCTGGCGGTGGATAGGTCTCTTCGCGCAACGTCCGCGTCGGTCGGTGAATGTCGAGCCGGTAGTTGTGGTAGTGCTCCTCTGCGCCCACTAAGTTATACAACTCGCCCACCACGTCGCCGTTGTTGCCGATGTCTACGTTCCAGCCGACGAACCCCTCAGTGAGCAGGACCTTTTGCTGCGCGATCTTGACGACCAATTTGGGAGGTATCCACGAGTATCCATTGTTGCTCTCGTGCTGGCCAATGGTATCGCCGCTCTCGTTGTGCATCGAACTGCCGACTAGCTGCGCGACAACCAGACGCGCCGGCTTGTATGGTGCCGTATCGCCGACCTGGCTTTCTGACCAGACCTGAATGCGCTGGGCCGAGCTGGAGTGCACGTCGCCCGTCAGGAACAGTGCATAGCCATCGCGCGATTCACCGCTGAGCGGGAACTTGCGCGTGATCGCCGCGACCAACTGAGCCCAGTCGACGTGCTCCAGCTCCCAGGAGTCGTAGAAGTCGAAAAAGTAGAAGTCGCTGCCGACGATCGGCGCGTTTGGCAAGTCGCGTCCACCCTGACGGATGCCGGGCGACGGTGGCGCGTTGGTGCTCAACACCATGATCGGAAGACGGCCATCGAGGTTGCGCAACGTGTTGGTGATTTGGACCGCGACCTGATCCTCCGCGATGAGGTGCGGCTGCTCGTACGCGCCGTGTGGAAACTCGCGCCAGGTGCGCGAGTCGGTAACGATCACTTGGTGCGCGGGGCTCTCGATCGTGTAGTTGAATATCAACGTGGCGCTGTCGACCCACCCTTCGGGATGCGCCCAGCGCACGCCCGTGTCGTGATACGCGCGGGGCGGTGTCCACGTGTTCATCTCAGTCCATGTATGGACGCCGACGATCTTCGCGACATCCGGATCGTCGCGGATGTCGTTGTAGCCTCCGGTCGCGCCGCTGAAGAGGTTCAGCAAAGTTGCGCCCGCCGCGCCAGCCGCGTTCGGCGCGAACTGTTCCGGCGTGTTGCCCCAGTGCTGGCAAAGCGAGTACGCGACAAGCCCGTTCTGGATCAGCGCGCGACCCATGGGATGGGCGTACACGTTCTGGCAGAACTTGCGGTTCATGTTCCAGTCGTCGGTCACCTCGTGATCGTCGAAGATCATGTAGGTGGGGACATTGGCCAGAGCACGGCGGGCATTGGGCAGCGCGTCGTAGAGCGTAAGGACGTTGTCGCGTTGAACGGGATCGGTGTTGAGGCGAGCGTGGAGCATCTCATCGATGATCTTCCTGCGTTCATTTTCCGAAACACCCTGCTGGTCTAGCTTCGCCTCTACTACAGCCTTCACGTCCCAGAAGCTTGGAATGTCGCTCTTGGCGGGCCATAGCGTGTTGGACCACACGAACAAGTACATCGCCATCCACTCGCCGAAGCTCATGAGGTGGCTACGCGTGTCGTCGCTGGTGAGGCCTGCCGCCTTAATCACCTTCGACCGGCGCGTCGGCGGGTAATCCTTGGCGAGCGACTCCGCGCCCGATTGCGTGATTGGAACGCCTTCGACACCGCACAGAAGCTCGGCGGTCGTGTCTCTATAGTTGTGTAGAAGCCGGTTTCTTGGGCCTCCAAGAAAGAAGGGGGAACCTCTTGGTTGCGAGACCGAGGAGGAACCCCCTTGAAGAGACCAAAACGATCCCTTCGTGACCACGCTACTGACCTCG
>JAIOII010000571.1 GCA_019912685.1 Kofleriaceae bacterium | reverse complement strand
AGGAACGCGCGGCCCTCGGGCGTGAGCGCGACCGCCCGCGACGTCCGCGCGAGCAGCTTCACGCCGACCCGCTCCTCGAGCGCCGCGACCGCCTTGGACACCGCCGCGGTGGTCACGCCGAGCGCCTCGGCCGCCCGACGGAAGCTCAGCGCCTCGGCCACGTGGACGAAGGGCACGACGCCGGTGAACAGCTCGGTCGCGTTCATCATCAACCTCTGGTTGACGATACCTCATCCGCGAGGCCGTTGTTCCACCGACGGTTGACGCCTACGGTGCTCTTCACAGGAGACACCCATGAAGATCACCGTCCTCGGCACCGGCATCGTCGGCCAGACCCTGGCCGCCAAGCTCGCTTCCCTCGGCCACGACGTGCGCATCGGTACGCGCGACCCCGCCGCCACCCTTGCCCGCAGCGAGCCCGGGCAGTACGGCAACCCGTCCTTCCGCGACTGGGCCGCCGCCAACCCGAAGGTCCGCGTCGCCACGTTTGCCGACGCCGCCGCCCACGGCGAGATCGTGCTCAACGCGCTGTCCGGCGCGGGCACGCTCGCCGCGCTCGAGCTCGCCGGCGCCGACCGCCTCGCCGGCAAGATCCTCCTCGACATCTCCAACCCGCTCGACTTCTCGAAGGGCTTCCCGCCATCCCTCCTCGTCGCGAACACCGACTCCCTCGGCGAGCAGATCCAGCGCCGCTTCCCGGCGACGCGCGTCGTGAAGACCCTCAACACGGTCAGCGCGCACCTCATGGTCGACCCGGGCCAGCTCGCCGGCGGCGATCACACGATGTTCGTCGCGGGTGACGACGCCGACGCCCGCCGCCAGGTGAGCGGCTGGCTGCGCGAGTGGTTCGGCTGGAAGGACGTGATCGAGCTCGGCGACATCACGCAAGCCCGCGGCATGGAGATGTACCTGCCGCTCTGGGTGCGGGTGTTCGGCGCCGTGCAGACGCCCACCTTCTCGATCCGCGTGGTGCGCTGAGCTGGCGCGGCGAGGTTGCGGATCGCAACGTCGCCCGTCGGCCGCAGGCGCGCAGGCGCGCGCATTCGTTGCGACGCGACCTGGCACGCGGCTTGTAGCGGCTTCACGGCGGAGGAGCGCCATGGAGCTTGCACACGTCCGCGCGACGTTCGCCGTCGCGATCGGCCTCGTCTCGTACTCATCGTCCGCGGCCGCGCCGCTCCAGCAGCCGAACGGCGCCGCGATCCCCAGCCAGATGGGCTGCGACAGCGGACAGCCGACCGGCCTCGCCGCCGAGCTCGCGTGCGAGTGCACGAGCGGCGGCGGCTGCAACATCGGTCCGCCCTGCCCTCACCCCGGGCCCTGCGTGATCCCGTCGGGCACCTGCGAGACGACGCTCTACCACCAGGTCAACGACAACACCTGCATCCCGTCGGTGGTCGAGGGCCTCGATCCGTGGACCGACGGCGAGCTCACGCCCGAGACGTACACGCCGACGTGCGCGCTCACCTTCGAGGTCGTGAGCCGCGGCACCGCGCGCTTCAGGAACATCTTCGGCTGGTACAACGTCACCGGCCAGCGCCCCGCGACGAGCGACCTCGTCCCGATGATCGACTGCGACGCCGCGCCAGGCACCGAGGTCGTGCTCGACGTGCGCAACGACCCGCGCTGGACCGGCGGCGAGATCGGCTTCTTCCTCGCCACGCCGGAGGATCACGGCGCGAGCGGCCAGTGCGCGGGCGGCGACTGCTGCGCGCGCATCGATCGCCTCGGCACCGCCGGGCACGTCTTCTACTCGCAGCGCGAGCTCAACCCCGATCACGTCGGCGCGCAGTCGATCATCCACCTCGTCGTCTACGACAGCCACATCACCGAGCGGAAGTTCTACTTCGCGTGGGAGGACACCCTCGGCGCCGCCAACAACGACTTCACCGACCTCGTCACCAGCGTGATCGGCGTCGAGTGCGCCGGCGGCGGCACCGCGTGCGACACCGGGATGCCCGGCATGTGCCAGTACGGCGTGACCCGCTGCCGCGGCTCGTCGATCGAGTGCGGCCAGGTGTTCGGCGCGACCGGCGAGTCGTGCGACGCCGCCGACAACGACTGCGACGGCATGGTCGACGAGGGGCTCGGCTGCGAGATCTTCGCCGACTGCGAGAGCGTGACGTGCACCGGCGGCCTCATCTGCAAGCTCGGGCAGTGCGTCGACCCCTGCGTGAACGTCGCGTGCAGCGGCGGCGAGACGTGTCTCGGGGGCGCATGCGTGCCCGGCTGCAACCAGTGCAACGGCGCCGTGTGCGCGACCGGCAGCACGTGCGACACGCAGACCGGCGACTGCGTCGGCGGCCCCGGCGACGGCGACGCCGGGCCGGGCAACGG
>JAIOII010000570.1 GCA_019912685.1 Kofleriaceae bacterium | reverse complement strand
CGGCCGCCGCGGCCCGGCGACCGGCAAGGGCGGCGGTGGCCTGTCGAGGCTGCGGCCGCAGCTGGCGACCGCGAGCGGGATCGCGCTGGCGATCGACGACGAGCAGCACGACGTCCACGGCGGCGCCGGCGAGCTGGCGGGCACGTTCGAGCCCGGCCGCTCCGAGGTGACGATCGATCACATCGCGATCGACGCGGAGATCGGCCAGTGGCTGCGCGAGGGTTTCGGCGCCACGGGCGCCAACATCGACGACGCGCTCGGCGACGCGCTCGCGCTCGATCCCGGCATCGAGCCTCCGGACCCGGCCGAGGCCACGCCCGCGGCGGCGGCGCCCGCGGGGCCGGTGCGTGTCCTGTCGGCGGCGAAGGTGACCATCACCGACGGCGGCGGCGCGAAGCAGGTCGTGATCACCGGCGGTGAGCTGACGCCCTGGAAGGGCCTGGCGCTCACGGGCGTCACCGGGACGCTGCGCGAGGTCGAGGGCGGCGGGCGGCTCGCCGTGTCGCTCGAGGGCGGCTACGGCGGCGTCGCCGAGAAGCTGTGGACCGCGAGCGGGTGGCTCGACACGAAGAGCGGGCACGGCGAGATCGACCTGCGGGCGGAGCGCTTCAGCCTCGATCGGCTGCGGCCGATCCTCGAGCGGAGCTCGCTCGTCGACTACCAGAAGACGACGGTCGACGCGGCGCTCACGCTGACCTTCGCCGGCGACGTCACCAGCTTCGTCGGTGGCTTCCACCTGCACGACCTGACGGTGGGACACCCCATGCTCGCCGATCGGCCCGTGCCCGATCTCGACATCTCGGGTGACATCGCCGGCTCCGTCGACAAGCGCACGCGCACGCTCGCGCTCACGCGCGGTGACTTCGTCTCGCGCGAGCTGCCGTTCCGGCTGACCGGCACGGTCGCCGTGCCCGGCGGCGTCACGCCGGCGGGCGGCACGCGCGAGCGCGCGGCGATCACGGCGCGGTTCGTGATCCCGCCGATCCCGTGTCAGAAGGCGCTCGCGGCGTTCCCGCCCGAGATGACGCCGTACATGCAGGGCTACAAGCTCAAGGGCACGTTCTCGACCGACCTCGCGGTCGCGATCGATCTCGCCGACCTCGAGGCGACGAAGCTCGACGGCTCGGTGGCGCTGCGCAAGTGCCGCATCCTCGAGACGCCGGAGGAGATGGAGCGGCTGAAGGAGTCGTTCGAGCACTTCGTCGAGGTCGAGCGCGACCAGTGGGTCGGCTTCATGATCGGCCCGGAGAACCCCGACTTCGTGCCGATCTGGGAGGTGTCGCCGCACCTCCTCAACTCGTTCATGACGACCGAGGACTCGGCGTTCTACAAGCACAAGGGCTTCATCGCGAAGGAGTTCCGCACCGCGCTCATCAAGAACCTCGACGCCGGCTACTTCAAGTACGGCGCGTCGTCGATCACGATGCAGACGGTGAAGAACGTCCTCCTCTATCGCGAGAAGACGCTGTCGCGGAAGCTGCAGGAGCTCTTCCTCACGTACTCGATCGAGCAGGTGCTCGAGAAGGATCGCATCTTCGAGATCTACATCAACGCGATCGAGTACGGCCCGGGGCTGTACGGCATCGGGCCGGCGGCCCGCCACTACTTCGGCAAGGCGGCCCGCGACCTCACGCCCAAGGAGGCGGCCTTCTTCTCGTCGATCCTGCCGTCGCCCAAGGCGCGCTACCGCCAGTACTGCAACGGCACGTTGAGCCGGTGGACCGGCTCGAAGATCGACCGCATCCTCGGGCTCATGCGGAAGCGCGACCGCCTGACCCAGGAGGAGTACGACGCCGCGCTCCTGCAGCCGCTCGTCTTCGTGAAGGACGGCACCGAGAGCGAGCAGGAGTGCAACAGGCGCGTCAACCGCGCGCTCAAGAACGCGCGCCCGACCAACCCGCTGAAGAAGTAGGAATGGCCGACGAGATCGCACGGGTGCTACACGGCCGGCGCGTCGTCGTGCTGGCGGGCGCCGGCATCTCCACCGAGTCGGGCATCCCGGACTACCGCGGGGCCGGCCGCTCGCCGCGCCGCTCGATCCAGTTCCGCGAGTTCGTGCAGAGCGCGGCGGTGCGCCAGCGCTACTGGGCGCGCGGCGGCCATGAC
>JAIOII010000569.1 GCA_019912685.1 Kofleriaceae bacterium | reverse complement strand
AGCGCCACCGGCACCGGCAACGGCACCGGCAACGGCACCGGCGACGGCACCGGCCACCGTGACGGGCACGCGCGGCGCGATGGGCGCCTCGCGCGGGTCACGGGCTCCGCCGTCGCCACCGGCTTCGCATGGATGTTCTCGGGCGCGCGCCTCCCGGCGCCGCGCCTCGTCGACCTCGCACTTTCCGCCATGGAGAGGAGTCGCTCGTGACCGCCACCGCCCTCAGCCCCGCCAAGAAGCTCCTGTCTGTCCTCGACGACCGGAAGGCCGCCGACCTCTGCCGCGACGCGCTCGCGCGCGCCGGCATCACCGTCGGCGGCGACGCGCCGTGGGACATGAAGGTCCACGACGAGCGCCTGTGGACCCGCGTCCTGCGCGAGGGCAGCCTCGGCCTCGGCGACGCGTACGTCGAGGGCTGGTGGGACACGCCGGCCCTCGATCAGTTCTTCGACCGGGTGCTGCGCGCGCGCCTCGACCGCGAGGTGACGAGCAACTGGGTGTTCGTCGCCCACATCGTGCGCGCGCGCCTCTTCAACGTACAGGCGCTGCGGCCGTTCGAGATCGCCGAGAAGCACTACGACATCGGCAACGACCTCTACGAGGCGATGCTCGACCGCTCGATGGCGTACACGTGCGGCTACTGGCGCGACAACGCGGACCTCGACACCGCGCAGGAGGCGAAGCTCGAGCTGGTGTGCAAGAAGCTCGGGCTGCGCCAGGGCATGCGCGTGCTCGAGCTCGGGTGCGGCTGGGGGAGCTTCGCGTTCCACGCCGCGAAGAAGCACGGCGTGTCCGTCGTCGCGTACAACGTGTCGAAGGAGCAGGTGGCCTGGATGAAGGCGCGCAAGGGGACGTTGCCGATCGAGGTCCACCTCGACGACTACCGCACCGCGCGCGGCACGTTCGACGCGGTCGTGTCGATCGGGCTCATGGAGCACGTGGGGCCCAAGAACTACCGCGCGTACATGGAGCTGGTCGATCGCTGCCTCTCGCCCGAGGGCGCGGCGGTCGTGCACACGATCGGGTCGAACCGCTCGCGCGACCGCATCGACCCCTGGTTCGATCGCCACATCTTCCCCAACGCCGCGTTCCCGTCGCTCGGGCGGCTCACCGACGCGATGGAGGAGATCCTCGTGCCCGAGGACGTGCACAACCTCGGCGAGCACTACGACCCCACGCTCATGGCGTGGTGGCATCGCTTCGACGCGGCGTGGCCGAAGCTGCGCCCGCGCTACGGCGACCGCTTCTACCGCATGTGGAAGTTCTACCTGCTGGTCAGCGCGGCGACCTTCCGCTCGCGCTTCATGCAGCTCTACCAGATCGTGTTCACGCGCCAGGGCGCGCCGCAGCCGCGCGGCTGCCGCGCCGTGTAGGGAGCGTCAGGGCGCGTCGGGACAGACCTTCGCCCAGCGCGCCCGGAGGTCGATCCAGAGCGGCTCCGTCGGGAAATCGCGCTCGAGCACGACCTTCTCCTTCGCCCAGGCGTCGCTCGCGCACTCGGTGAGGGTCGGCGCCTGCGGCTGCTCGCGGCGCGCGGCCTCGGCCGCGTTGACCGCGTTCGCCGCGCGCATGAGCGGCACGGTCTTGGTGCAGACGACGCGGAGCTCGTCGATGCTCGCCTGCGCCGACGCGGCGGCGTTCTGCGCGGACGACGACGTCAGCCACGAGCAGGCCTCGGACGGCTCCTGGTTCTTCAGGACGGCGTCCTTCGCCTGCGCCAGGTAGGTGTCGGCCTCGCTCCGGTCGAGCTTGTCGGCGGCGTTGTCGATCTTCTTCCCGATCTCCTTGGCCTTGTCGGCGGTGCCTTCGCAGGCGGCGAGGAGCACGAGAAGCAGCGCGGCGAGCGTGCGGAGCATGGCCGGGATGATACGGTGCCGGCGCGTGCGCGTCCTCGCCTACGTGTACCCAGGTTGGCACTCGATCCCCGAGCGCGACGAGGCGTTCTACCCGGGCTTCACCGAGTGGGACCTGGTGTACGGATCGCCGCCGCGCTTCGAGGGCCACGTCCAGCCGCGGCTGCCGCTGTGGGGGCGCTACGACGATCGCGATCCCGTCGCGGTCCAGCGCCGCGTCGAGCTCTGCCGCGACCACGGCGTCGACGGGCTGGTCCATGGCTTCTTCTGGTGCCGCGGCAAGCGCGTGTTCCAGGACGCGCTCGACCACGGCTTCCTCGGCTGCGAGCTCGGGCAGCGCTTCCCGTTCGCGGTGATGTGGGCCAACCGGATGCCGAGGCGCGTCTTGCCGGTGCGGCGCACCGACACGCCGGTGATCGAGACGGACCGGCTCGTGCCGTCGGACGTCGACGACTTCGTGGCGCTGGTGCGCTACCTGGCCGAGCGCTACTTCGTGCGCGACCACTACCTGCGCGTCGAGGGCCGGGCGTACTTCTCGATCTTCGATTCGACGTTCTTCGTGAAGGAGCTCGGCGAGGAC
>JAIOII010000059.1 GCA_019912685.1 Kofleriaceae bacterium | reverse complement strand
TGCGGCTGCGGCTGCGGCTGCGGCTGCGTCCTTCGACTCCGCCTCGCTCGCTCGCACTCCGCCTCGCTCGCGCCCCGCCTCGCTCGCTACCGCTCCGCCTCGCTACCGCTCGGCCTCGCTCGGGACGAACGCCAGCCGCGGCTGTACTATCTCCCCCACATGACCTCGGTGCGGCAGACCCTGGCGACGCTCGGCGAGTCCATCCGCGGCCACTTCAGCGGCACGCGCCGCATGGTGTCCTACGCGGAGTACCTCGATCTCGTCATGAACGAGCCGGCGCGGCAGCTCCGCTCCTCTCCGCAATACATCCTCGACTGCTTCCACCACTTCGGCTCCGAGCCCGTCAGGTACCCGTGGGGCGACGCGCGCCGCTGGAAGCTCTTCGACTGCGACTGGGCGGCGGGCGAGGGCCGCCTCATCGGCCAGGAGGTCGCGCAGAACCAGGTCTACCGCGCGCTCGCCGGCTTCGTGCGCGACGGCGCTCCGACGCGGCTCGTCCTCCTCCACGGCCCCAACGGGTCCGCCAAGTCCACGCTCATCCGCTGCATCGGTCGCGCGCTCGAGCACTACTCCACCCTCGACGAGGGCGCGCTCTACAAGTTCTCGTGGGTGTTCCCGGCGCAGCGCCAGACGCGCGGCGGCATCGGCTTCGGCGGCGCCGCCGCCGGCGAGACCGGCGCCGCCGAGACCTTCGCGTACCTGCCCGACGACCTCGTCGACGCGCGCCTCCAGGACGAGCTGCACGATCACCCGCTGCTCCTCATCCCCGCCGAGCGCCGCGCGGAGGTGCTCGGGTCGGCGCTCGAGAAGCTGGGCGGCGCGCAGATCCTCCCCGACTACCTGCGCCTCGGCCAGCTCTCGGCGAAGAACCGCGCCGTGTACGAGGCGCTCCTCGCGAGCTACCACGGCGACTACGTCAAGGTCCTCCGCCACGTGGCGGTCGAGCGCTTCTATATCTCGCACCGCTACCGCACCGGCTACGTCACCGTCGAGCCGCAGATGTCCGTCGACGCCAGCGAGCGCCAGGTCACCGCCGACCGCTCGCTCGCCGCGCTGCCGCCGTCGCTCCAGAGCGTCGCGCTCTACGAGTACGGCGGCGAGCTCGTCGGCGCCAACCGCGGCATGATCGAGTTCGACGATCTGCTCAAGCGCCCGCTCGAGGCCTACAAGTACCTGCTCGTCACCGTCGAGCGCGGCGCCGTCGCGCTGTCGTCGGCCAACCTCTTCCTCGATCTCGTCTTCGTCGGATCGACCAACGAGGTGCACCTGTCGGCGTTCAAGGAGATCCCCGACTTCGCCAGCTTCAAGGGCCGCCTCGAGCTGGTCCGCGTCCCGTACATCCTCGACGTGCGCCACGAGCAGACGCTCTACGCCGACAAGCTGCGCGAGGCCGCCGGCGGCCGCCACGTGGCGCCGCACACGGCGTACGTCGCCGCGCTGTGGGCCGTGCTCACGCGCATGCGCAAGCCGCAGGTCGATCGCTACCCCGGGCCGCTCGCCGAGGTCGTCGGCAAGCTCGGGCCGCTCGAGAAGGCGGAGCTGTACGCGTCCGGCGTCCTGCCGCCCGGCGTGACGCCGGCGCAGGGCAAGGAGCTCGTCGCGCACATCAAGGATCTCTGGACCGAGAGCGAGACGTACCCGAACTACGAGGGCCGCATCGGCGCGTCGCCGCGCGAGCTCCACGGCGTCCTGCTCAACGCCGCCGCCTCGACCAAGTACCCGTACGTGTCGCCGCTCGCCGTCCTCGACGAGCTGGGCGAGCTGTCGCGCCAGGGCTCGCTCTACGAGTTCCTGCGCCAGGACGTCCAGCCCGGCGGCTTCCACGATCACAAGCGCTTCATCGACCTCGTGCGCGAGCGCATGATCTCGCGGATCGACGACGAGGTGCGCGCGTCGCTCGGCATGATCGAGGAGAGCGAGTACCTGCGCGTGTTCGAGCGCTACGTCGCGCACGTCACCCATGCGCTGCGCAAGGAGAAGATCCGCAACCCGTCGACCGGCCGCATGGAGGATCCCGACGAGGGCATGATGCGCGAGGTCGAGAAGACCCTCGAGGCCCCGGGCAAGCCCGAGGACTACCGCGCCTCGCTCATCGCGCGCATCGGCGCGTGGTCGCTCGATCACCGCGGCGAGAAGCCCGTGCTCTCCGAGATCTTCGCCGATCAGCTCAAGCGGCTGCGCGACGCCTACTTCGAGCGGCACCGCAAGGCGATCGGCCACGGCGTCACCGAGCTCGTGCAGTTCCTCACGGCCGACGGCGCCGGGCTCGCGCCCGACGCGGTCGTGCGCGCCGAGCGCGCGCTGGGCGTGCTCGTCGATCGCTTCGGCTACCAGCGAGAGAGCGCGCGTGATCTGGTCGCGCTGATGGCGCGCGTCCGCTATCGGTAGGCGCGAGTCGCACCCCGCGCGGGCTCGCCTCGGAGGGGTGATCGGCGGGTGATCGCCCGTGATCGCGGGAGCGACGAGAATCGCACGCGAAACTTGCCGTGCCTCGCCGTGGGCGAATACTCTGGAGTCGATGCGAGGCGTTCACGTCGGGCTCGGGGTGTGGGCGCTCACGACCGCGGCGGTCGCTGCGCCCGCGTTCGCCGACTTCGTGAAGGCGCCGTACCTGCAGAACGCGACGCCGACCTCGGTGACCGTCATGTGGGAGTCGGCGCGCAGCACGCCGGCCCAGGTCATCGTCCACGATCGCGGCACGTCGCGCGCGATCGACGTGCCCGCGCGCGCCCGCCAGGAGGTCGTGGTCGACGGCCTCGCGCCGGCGTCGCGCTATCGTTACGAGGTCGTCGTCGGCGAGGACCGCGCCGGGGGCGAGCTGACGACCGCGCCCGCGCCCGGCGAGGCGGTGCCGACGACGTTCGTCGTCTTCGGCGACACGCGCAGCTCGAGCGACTCGCACCGCCGCATGGTCGAGCGCATCCGCGCCGAGGTGCCCGACTTCATCCTCGGCACCGGCGATCTCGTCGACGAGGGTCACGACCAGCGGCAGTGGCAGGAGTTCTTCGACGTCGAGGGGCCGCTGCTCCGCGACAACGTCTTCTTCCCGGCGCTCGGCAACCACGATCGCCAGGGCCGCGGCCGCACCGCCGACAACTACCGGCAGTGGTTCTCGCTGCCCGAGAACGGCGCCGACGTGGAGCGCAGCTACGCCTATACCTGGGGCGTCTCGCGCTTCATCGTGCTCGACTCCAACGCCTCGAGCTTCGCGCTCACCGACCAGACCGAGTGGCTCGAGCGCGAGCTCATGGCCGCGCGCCAGGACCGGCGCCTCCGCCACATCTTCGTCGTCATGCACCACCCGCCGTTCTCGATCTCGCTCCACGGCGGACAGCGCGATCTGCGCGAGCGGTGGACGCCGCTCTTCGAGCGCTACGGCGTGACCGCCGTCTTCTCGGGACACGACCACGTCTACTCGCGCGCCGAGGTCGGCGGCGTCCGCTACCTCGTCTCCGGCGGCGGCGGGGCGCCGCTCTATCCCAAGAGCCGCCGGCCGTCGGCCGTCGACCTGCGCGCGGTCAAGCGCTTCGAGCGCGTGAACCACTTCCTGCGCGTGCACGTGGTCGGCGGCTTCGTCGAGATCACCGCGGTGCGCGTCGACGGCACGCCGATCGAGACGATCACGTGGGGCGAGCCGCCCCGGCCCGAGCCGCCCACGTCGCCGGGATCCGAGGATGCGCCGCTGGTCGCCGCCGCCCCGCCCGCCGGTGGCGCCACGGC
>JAIOII010000568.1 GCA_019912685.1 Kofleriaceae bacterium | reverse complement strand
GTGCTCGACCCCGCGATCGCGCGCCGCGAGCGCGACCGCGAGCGCTGGGCGGCGCTCGGACGGCGCGTGGCGGGCGGCAACGTCCTCTTCGACCTGCTCGACGAGGATCTGCCGGCGCCCGGCTTCTCCGCGTACGACCTGTTCCCGGACGCGACCTACACGATCACACTCGGCCGCACCGCCGCGACGGTGAAGATCGGCGTCGGCTGGAACCCGTGGGGGCCTCGAACGCGCACCCATGACCTCGGCTCACTGTGCGAGAAGCTGGGTGGAGGAGGTCACGCATCGGTGGGCGGCGTCACGCTCCGGCCCGACGAAGAGCACCGCGCCCGCAACGTCGCCGCGGCGCTCGTCGCGATGCTCGCGTCGTGACGCTCGGACCTGATACGATCGAAGCTCCGGGAAGGAGCGTCTCCCATGCGTGCGTCCTGGCTCGCACTAGTTCTCTTCATCTCGTCCGCCGCGGCATGCGGTGACACCGACGTCGGCGGCGACGGCGACGGCGGCAACGGCAACGGCGACGGCGGCCCCGTCGACGCGTGCGTCGGCCTCGAGTGCTTCCAGGTGTCGTGCCCCGGCGGCGGCACGACCAGCCTGTCGGGCACGGTGTTCGCGCCGAACGGCTCGCTGCCGCTCTACAACGTCATCGTCTACGTTCCCAACAGCGCGCTCGAGCCGCTGCCGGCCGGCGCGACGTGTGATCGCTGCGGCCAGCCGCCGTCGGGCAACCCGGTGGTGCAGGCCGTGACCGACACCGAGGGCCGCTTCGTCCTCGAGAACGTCCCGGTGACCGACAACCTCCCGCTCGTGATGCAGGTCGGCAAGTGGCGCCGTCAGGTCACGATCCCGACCGCGGTCCCGGCGTGCAGCGACACGCCGCTCGACAGCACCGTGACGCGCCTGCCGCGCAACCAGAGCGAGGGCGACATCCCGCAGATGGCGCTCACCACCGGCAGCGCCGACGCGCTCGAGTGCCTCCTGCGCAAGATCGGCCTCGACGACAGCGAGTTCACGTCGTCGTCGGGCAGCGGCCGCGTGCACCTCTACGCGGGCAACGGCACGCCCGCGTTCAACGCGACGCTCGGCGGCGGGTCGTTCGCCAACGCGACGACGCTCTGGGACACGACGGCGCACCTCATGCCGTACGACGTCACGTTCCTGTCGTGCGAGGGCTCGCAGCGCACGAGCACCAAGCCGACCACGGCGCGCCAGGCGCTCTCCGACTACACCAACCTCGGCGGCCGCGTGTTCGCGTCGCACTGGCACAACATCTGGATCGAGGGCGCGCCGGCAGCGACGATGTGGCCGGCCCAGATCACGCCGAACCACCTCTCCGACCTCGGCAACGTCACCGCCGACATCAACACCGGCTTCGCCAAGGGCGCGGCGCTGGCCCAGTGGCTCTTGAACGTCGGCGGCTCGACGATGCTCGGCAGGATCGCGCTCACCGACACCCAGCACACCGTCGAGGCGGTGGCCCCGACGACCGAGCGCTGGATCTCGCTCGACACGACGTCGAACAACCGTCCGAGCGTCCAGTACTACCAGTTCACGACGCCGCTCGACGTCAACGAATCGCAGCGCTGCGGCAAGGTCGTGTTCAGCGACATCCACGTCTCGACCGGCGACGACTCGGCGAGCGGCATCCTGTTCCCGAACGGCTGCACCACCACCGGCCTGACGCCGCAGGAGAAGGTCCTGGCCTTCATGATCTTCGACATCGCGTCGTGCGTCGGACCGGACATCGGGTTCACCCCGCCCTGAGCTGGAACATCACGTAGGGCTCGGCGAACCACCAGAAGAGCGCGGCGACGGCGAGGAACGGTCCGAACGGCAAGGCGCCGTGGGTGAGCTGGTCGTCGCCCTCGCCCTCGACGAGCTCGTCGCCCTCCGGTGACGCGCTCGGATCGGTCAGCCCGAGGAAGTCGTCGGCGAGCGCGCCGGCGATCACGACGACGCCGGCGATCCACGGCGGCACGCCGGCCATCACGCCGCCGGCGACGAGCGCGACGAAGCCGAGCGACCAGAGCGCGGTCCGGCGCTCGGCCCACGGCAGGGGCGGCGGCGACGCGGACGCCGATGAC
>JAIOII010000567.1 GCA_019912685.1 Kofleriaceae bacterium | reverse complement strand
GGCGAGCGGGTGACGCACGCCCGCGTTGTACATCACCGGGACTCGCGCACGAAGAGGGCGTCGCACGGCAAGTGATCGAGGATGCGCCTGGCGACGCTGCCGATGAAGAAGTCGAAGAGGCGACCGCGGCCGCGCGTGCCGACGACGACGAGGTCGAAGTCGCCGCGCTCGGCGACGTCGCTGATCGTGCGGGCCGGATCACCGAGCTCGACGCGACCCGCGACGCGCGCCCGCGCGTCGGGCGCGAGCTCGAGCGACGCGAGGAACGCGGCCATGTCGCTCTCGCCGATCTGGCGGAGCTGCTCGCGCAAGCTCGGCGTGTCGGGCGCGCCGTACGTCGCCATGGGCGTGTGGACGTGGAACACCGTGACGGGCTGCTCGGGGAACGTCGCGCTCGCCAGGGCGACCGTCTGGTGCGAGACCGACGAGAAGTCGACGGCGACGGCGACCCGCCGGTAGGGCGCGCGCGGCCGGTCGGTCACGATGAGCAGCGGCGCCTCGACGGCGCGCACGAGCTTCTCGACGGTGGCACCGAGCGAGTAGCGCCCGAAGCGCTCGACGCGGGCGACGCCCACGACGACGAGCGTCGATCGCTCCTCGCGCGCGACCCGCTCGATGACCTCCGCCGGCTCGCCCTGCTCGATGCGGACGCGCGTGCGCTCGAGACACTCGCCCAGATCGTGCGCGAGCTGCTGGCGCGCGATCGTCGCGAGCGGCGGCAACGGCTGGGCGTACGGGTAGTAGCGATTGCCGGGCACCGGCTCGATCACGTGGAGCACGACGAGCTCGGCGCCCTCGCGCCTGGCGAGCATCGTCGCGCGGTCGAGCGCGCGGTCACTGCGCGCGCTGAGATCGGTGGCGAGGAGGATGCGATCGAAGAGCGCCATCCCTTCACGGTAGCCACGACCTCGCGGCCTGTCGACCGCCGGAACAGCCCGTTCCGCGCTCACGCCGTCAGATGAGGCGCATGAGCGCCGTGTCGGCCTCGACGAACCCGTGCCTGCGGTAGAAGCCGCGCGTGAAGCTGTCGCGCGAGCGCGCCGTCGCGACCTCGATGCGCACGCAGGCGAGGCCGCGCGCGAGCTCGAGCGCCTGCGCGAGCAGGTGCGAGCCGAGGCCGCGCTCGCCGTACGCCGGATCGACGGCGAGCTCGTCGATGACGGCGACGCGCCCGCCGAGGCGGATCTGCGGGCGGTGCGACACGGCGAGGTAGCCGACGACGCGGGTGCCCTCGGCGAGGACGAAGACCGCGGCCTCCGGATGACGCGCCACCTGCGTGAACGTCTCGCTGAACGCGCGCGAGTCGGGCGCATACCCGAGCTGCTCGACGAGGCTACGCACGCCCGGCGCGTCGCCGGGTCGCGCGCGCCGCAGCGCGATGCCGTTGGGCAAGCTCACCGTGATCACGTATCACGGCTCGGCCGGCGCGGCGGCGGAGGTGAAAGGCCGTGATTCCGGCCACCTGGAAAAAGTTCGACGGGGCCGTCGATCGCGGCCGCGCGCGCGCGTCGCTGGTATGAAAGGACCAACGACCATGCGCTTCATGATGATGCACAAGAACGATTCACAGACCGAGGCGGGCGAGCTGCCGCCGCCCGAGCTGATCCAGAAGGTGGGGGCGTACATCGGCGAGCACGCGCAGCGGGGCACGTTCCTCGGCGGCGAAGGGCTCGGCCGCAGCGCGACGCGCACGCGGCTCACGTTTCGCGGCGGCCAGTGCCGAGTGAAGCACGGGCCGTACGCGGGCGAGCACGAGCTGCCGGCGGCCGTGCTGGTGCTGGCGGTCAAGACGCGCGAGGAAGGGGTCGGCTGGGCGGAGCGGTACGGCAAGATCCTCGGCGACGGCGAGCTCGAGCTCGCGCCGGTGAACGAGCCGTGGGACCTCGGCTTCGGCGCGAAGCCCGAGGGCGCGCCGCTGCGCCTGCTCCTCGTCGAGAAGGCGGACGCCGCGAGCGAGGCCGGCACGCGGAGCGCGAAGCAGAAGGCGGAGCTCACGCGCCTCCGCACCGAGATGACCAAGGCCGGCGTCCTGGGATCGACCCTGGCGCTCGCGCCGAGCGCGCGGGGCAAGCGCCTCGTCTTCACCAGCAACGCGCTGCGCGTCATCGACGGGCCGTTCGCCGAGTCGAAGGAGCTGATCGGCGGCTTCGCCATCCTGGAGCTGCCGTCGCTCGACGAGGCGATCGCCGAGTGCCGCCGCTACGCGGAGATCCTCGGCGGCACGCTCGAGGTCGACATCCGCGCGATCGAGGAGTGACGCGTTCGCCCTGACGGAGGGCGGCGGTATGGTCCGGGGTCGTGACCGCCCGCGAGGACGAATGGCTCTGGGGGTGGGATCCGACGCCGGGCATCGTGTCGGTGTGGGCGGACGGGAACGGCGAGGCCACGGTGTGGCGGCGGGTCGATGGCCGCCTGCACGTGGAGCGCGCGCGCTTCCGGCCGTGGGCGGTGGTCGACCGCGTCGACGAGGCGCGGCGCGCCGGGGCC
>JAIOII010000566.1 GCA_019912685.1 Kofleriaceae bacterium | reverse complement strand
GCTCGATCCGGCAGCCGGCCGCGTTCTGCGGCGTCGTCGGGCTCAAGCCGACGTACGGACGCGTGTCGCGCTGGGGCGCGATCGCGTTCGCGTCGTCGCTCGATCAGATCGGCCCCATGGCGCGCTCGGTCGAGGACGCCGCGCGCGTCCTCGAGGTGATCGCCGGGGTCGACCCGCGCGACGCGACGTCGATCGATCAGCCCGCGCCGCAGCTCGCGTCGGCGCTCGCCGCGGGCGTGAAGGGGATCAAGGTCGGCCTGCCGCGCGAGTACTTCGAGGTCCCGTCGGGATCGATCGATCCCGAGATCGCCGCCGCCGTGCGCGCCGCCGGTGACGCGCTCGCCGCCGCCGGCGCCGAGCTGCGCGAGGTCTCGCTGCCGCACACGAAGTACGCGCTGCCCGCGTACTACGTGGTCGCGCCGGCGGAGGCCGCGTCGAACCTCGCGCGCTACGACGGCGTGCGCTACGGCCATCGCGCGCCCGCGCGCGAGCTGAGCGACATGTACGCCCAGACGCGCGCCGAGGGCTTCGGCCCCGAGGTCAAGCGCCGCATCATGATCGGCACGTACGCGCTGCGCGCCGGCTACTACGACGCGTACTACAAGAAGGCGCAGCAGGTGCGCGCGCTCATCAAGCGCGACTTCGACCGCGCGCTCGAGGAGGTCGACGTCCTGCTCGCGCCGACCACGCCGACGCCGGCGTTCGCGCTCGGCGAGAAGGCGACGCCGGTCGACATGTACCTCGCCGACGTCTTCACGCTGTCGTGCAACCTCGCCGGCATCCCCGGGCTCGCCGTGCCCGTGGGCAACGCGGCGAGCGGGCTGCCGATCGGGGCGCAGCTCCTCGGCCGTGCGCTCGGCGAGGCGACGCTCGTGCGCGCCGGCGCGGTGATCGAGGCGGCGTTCGGGACGAAGCGGCCGCGCGGGCCGTGGGGAGAGGGCTGATGGCGGATCTGGCGACCCTGCTCGAAGCCTGGGAGCCGGTCATCGGCCTCGAGGTTCACGTCCAGCTCGCGACCGAGAGCAAGGCGTTCTCGCCGTCGGGGACGACGTTCGGCGCCGAGCCCAACTCGCTCACCGATCCGACCGTGCTCGCCTTGCCCGGCGCGCTGCCGACCTTCAACGTCAAGGCGCTCGAGCTCGCGCTGCGCCTCGGCGTGGCGACCGGCTCGAAGATCCGCGCGCGGTGCCGCTTCGCGCGCAAGCACTACTTCTATCCCGACCTGCCCAAGGGCTACCAGATCTCGCAGTACGACGAGCCGCTGTGCGAGGACGGCACGATCGAGCTCTGGGTCGCGAACCAGCGCCGGAAGGTGCGGCTCCAGCGCATCCACCTCGAGGAGGACGCGGGCAAGAACACGCACCACGGCACGACGTCGCTCGTCGACCTGAACCGCGCCGGCGTGCCGCTGTGCGAGGTCGTGACGCTCCCCGACCTGCACTCCGCCGAGGAGGCCGCCGAGTACATGCGCGCGCTCCACCGCCTCGTCCGCTACCTCGGCGTGAGCGAGGGCGACATGGAGAAGGGGCAGATGCGCTGCGACGCCAACGTCAGCGTGCGGCGGCGCGGCGAGGATCGGCTCGGCACGCGCACCGAGCTCAAGAACATCAACTCGTTCCGCTTCGTGCAGAAGGCGATCGAGCACGAGATCGCGCGCCAGATCCGGCTGCTCGAGGAGGGCGGCGCCGTCGAGCGCGAGACGCGGCTCTGGGACGCGGACGCCGGCACGTCGGCGCCGATGCGCTCGAAGGAAGAGATCGCCGACTACCGCTACTTCCCGGATCCCGATCTGCCGCCGCTCGCCGTCGACGGCGCGACGATGCGCCAGGTGATCACGTCGATGCCGGAGCTGCCGGTGCCCAAGCTCGAGCGCTTCGTGCGCGAGTACGGGCTCACCTTCGACGACGCGGCGACGCTCACCGACGAGCGCGAGCTCGCCGAGTACCTCGACGCCGCCGTGCGCAGCGCCGGCGACGGCGCGCTGGCGCGGCCGCTCGCGAGCTTCATCCTGACCGAGCTCCTGCGCGTCCTCGGTGGCCGGCCGATCACGGAGGCGCCGGTGACGCCGGAGGCGCTCGCGGAGCTCATCGGCCTCGTGGCGAGCGACGTGATCAGCGGCAAGATCGCCAAGGACGTGTTCGCGACGATGTGCAAGACCGGCGAGCGCGCGGGCTTCATCGTCCAGCGCGACGACCTCCGCCAGATCAGCGACGCGTCGGTGCTGCGCCCACTGTGCGAGAAGATCATCGCGGACAACCCGAAGCAGGTCGCCCAGTATCGCGGCGGCAAGGACAGCCTGCTCGGCTTCTTCGTCGGTCAGCTCATGAAGGCGACCGAGGGCAAGGCGAACCCGAGCCTCTCGGCCGACCTGATGAAGAAGCTGCTCGCGGGCTGAGAGATCAGCGCTTCGGGCGCTTCCCTACGTTGATCGGTCCCGAGTCCTTGCTGCGGGGCGACCAGGCCGACGGAACCTCGCGATGGCTGGTTCCGAGACGGATCCGGCGATGGGACGAACGCAGGGCCAGCTTCGCGCGGGGAGCAAGTGGCTGCATGAGTCGACGGTAGGGTTCGCAGATCCTGCAGGCAAGTTCTCAGGAGGCGGGGGAGATCTCCTCGGGAGCGCAGCCATTGCCGCCGGGAACTTGATATGATCCGCGATTCCGACGTGACGAGCGAGGGACTCTTCAACGTCTACATCGAGCGCGCGCAGTCGCCGGCGCCGGACGCCGCCGCCAGGCTCGCGCAGGCGATCGCCGCGCACTACGGCATCGACGCGACGGCGATCGAGCAGCGCCTCGGCGTCGGTCGCTTCCGCGTGAAGGGCAACGTCGATCGCGCGACCGCGGATTCGTTCGCGGCGGATCTGACCCGGCTCGGCGCGATCGTGAAGGTCGAGCGCGCCGAGGAGGCGACGCCTCCACCGCCTGCGCCAGCCGCGCCCGCGCCCGCAGGCAAGCCCGCCAAGCGGAACCGCACGCCGCCGACGGGCGTGAAGATCCCGTCGATCAGGCCCGCCGAGCCGGTCTCGCG
>JAIOII010000565.1 GCA_019912685.1 Kofleriaceae bacterium | reverse complement strand
CCGCCGGCGCGCTCGACGCCGCGCCCGCGCCGCCTGCCGACGCCGCGACCGCCGTCCCCTTGCTGCCGCCGTCGGCGAGCACGACGAACTTCACGACCGCGAACACGCCGAGCACCACCGCCGCGATGCCGATGCCGATCGCGATGTCCTTCGCGAGCGACGGCTTCTTCCGCCGCCGCGCCGTCATGTCGACGGGCGCGGGGCCTTGCGGCGCGCCGTACCCCGGATACTGCGGATACGGAGACGGCGGGTAACCCGGGTAGCCCGGGTGCGCGCCGGGGTACTGCGGTGGATACCCCGGAGGAGGACCACCGAACGGCGCGGCGCCCCCGAACGCCGCGCCGCCCGGCGCGCCCGAAGGTGGCATCATGCCGGCGGGTCCATACGGACCACCGGCGCCGGGCGCCCCTGAAGGCATCCCGAACTGAGGCGGATGAGAGCCGTGCGGGAACTGATCCGGCGGCGGGAACCCCGGAACCGGGATCGCCGCGGCGGAGCCCGGGCCGTGGAGCTGTCCCGGTGCCATGCCCGCGAGCGCGGTGACCGGATCGACCGCCGGGCCCGAGCCCGTCGGTGGCGGTTGCAGCGGCAACACGGGCGCCGACATGCCGAGGAGCGTCTTCGCCTGCGAGTTGGGCGGAGCCTCCGCCGCGGAGGCCTGCATCGCGGCGCGCTGCTGCGCCGCCGAGGGCACCTGGATCGACATCGCCGCGAGCGGCGAGATCGTCTTGTCGTCGGGGTGGCTGACGACGGGCGGCGTCCTCGGCGCCACCGCGGGCCCCGACGTCGTCGCGCGCCCGCCGGGCGGCGGCGTCGGATTGCGAGGCTGGCGCACCGACGGCGACACCACGACCGCGGGCGCACCGGCCGCGGGCGCGTTCTCCGACAGGATCGAGACCTCGCTGATCTCGCCGAAGATCTCCGTCGGGCCTTCCTCGACGAACTCGTCGCCGGGTTGCTCGGGCTTGGGCGGCGCGGCCGCGTGCTCCGCGCCGGCTTGCTCCGCCAGGATATCGTCGAAGCTCGGGCCGCCGAGCATCGTCGGATCCTCCGACTGCCCCGCCGCGCCCAGGTGCTCGACGACGTCGAGCTTGGCCTCCGCCTGGGGCACGCCGGCGATGAGGCCCTCGCGCCCGACCTTCTTGAACGCCTCGAGCTGCTGGCGCTCCTTCTCGAGATCCGCGGCGAACGCCTCCTTGAGCCAGCCCGCCAGCGACTTCGCCGTGAACACCTGCTCCTGCGACATGAGGTAGCGCTGGAGGTCAGCGACCACCTCGCTGCACCACTGGTAGCGATCCTCGGCGTCGCGAGCGAGCGCCTTCATGATGATCTTCTCGACCGCCTCCGGGATGTTCGGGTTCACCTGGCGCGGCGGCGGGACGTCGACGTTGCGCACCTTCTCGAGCGTCGAGAAGTCGGTCTCGCCGACGAAGAGGCGCTCGCTGGTGAGGCACTCGTAGAGGATCGTGCCGACGCTGAACAGGTCGCTCCGCCGATCGAGCGGCAGGCCGCGCACCTGCTCGGGCGACATGTAGCCGAACTTGCCCTTGAGCACGCCGGCCTGCGTCTTCGACGACCGCGACGCCGCCTTGGCGATGCCGAAGTCGATGAGCTTCACCTCGCCCTCGTACGAGATGAGGATGTTCTGCGGCGAGCAGTCGCGGTGCACGATCTCGAGCGGCCGCCCGAGCGCGTCGCGCTTCTTGTGCGCGTAGTCGAGGCCCTCGCAGACCTTGGCGACGAGGAAGCACGCCATCGCCGCCGGCATCTGCTGCTTCAGCTTGCGCAGCCGGTTCTGGATCTGGAGCAGATCCTTGCCCCAGATGTACTCCATCGCGATGAAGTGGGCGCCGTCGGTGCGGCCGAGCTCGAAGATCTGGCAGATGTTCGCGTGCGCGAGCTGTCCGACGATCTTCGCCTCGTCGATGAACATCTTGATGAAGTCGCGGTCCTCGCCCATCGACGGCAAGATGCGCTTGATGGCGATGACCTTCTCGAACCCCTCGACGCCGTAGCTCTTCGCCTTGAAGACCTCGGCCATCCCGCCGACGCTGATTCGATCGAGCAGGAGGTACTTCCCGAACGGGATGGCCTGACGCACGCGTGAACCATGGTGACGCAGCCCTGCGGCGATCTCAAATAGAAAAGGGGGGTATTACCCCTGACTCACAGGCGACATCGTCTGTCGCTGCTATCGCACATGTCGTCGGCAGACCACGGCCCGGAGGCGACAGTGCGCGACAGCGTCAGAACGTGCCGGCGATGCCGATGCCGCCGCCGCGAGCACCCATCGACACCGGGGTGACGGTCACCGTCGCGCGCGCGCGGCGGTAGTGCCGGAAGCCGTCGATCACGCCGTAGACGTAGAGGCCGACCAGGGCGGCGCCGGTGATCGAGTTGATCGTCTTCATCCGCCGCGCGCTGTCGGCGCGGGACCGCGAGCCGTCCTCGCACGTGCGATCGAGGTCGCTGCACCAGCGGTCGAGCATGACGTAGGTCGTGATGTTGGTGGCGAGGAGCGTGGCGCCGAGGCCGCCGAGCACCCAGCCCTTCGCCCGCTGGCGGTTCTGGAACTGTCCGGCGGGCGGCACCAGGTTGAGGACGGCCCAGCGGCGTGTGCGTGGGCGCAGCGCGCGCAGCTCGGCGGCGTGCTTCGCCTTCACGTTGTCGAAGAAGGTGACGACGTCGGGCGCGAAGAGACCGATGTCGAGGTGACCGTCGAGCTCGATGCGGAGGTACGCGTGGAAGTGGGCCTCGGCGCTGTCGTAGCGCTGGCGATAGAACTCGGCGATGCCGAGGAGGCGATGGGCCTCGGCGTGATCGGCGGGCGTGACCGCGGCGTCGTTCGGGATGTCGCCGACGAGCACGATGACGCGCTCCCAGTCCTTGTCGTCGACGGCCCCGGCGGCGTCGGCGATGCGATCGACGGGCGAGCGATCCTGGCCCGGCTGCGCGTGGGCGGCGGCGGCGGTGACGAGGACGATCGCGAGGACGGCGCGCGCGAGCATCGTCAGGGGCCCCGGCGCGCCTCGAGGCGCTCGCGGATGCGCGGCGCCGCGACGTCCGTGACCTGGTCGGCGGCGAAGCGAACGAGGGTGTCGGTGCGATCGCCGCGGCTGCCGACGAGCGTGTCGGTGCGGATGACGCGACGGTAGAGCAGCTTGCCGCTCGGGTCGATCACGGTGACGCGGGCGCGGGCGCGCGCGACATCCCGGTCG
>JAIOII010000564.1 GCA_019912685.1 Kofleriaceae bacterium | reverse complement strand
AGCTGCGAGCGCGCGACGAGCAGGTTCACACCGCTGGCGATGCCGGCGTGCGCGAGCCGCGTGACCTGCGCGATCACGCGCTCGACCTCGGCGCGGGCGCCGGGGTGGTGGATCGACACGTGCACCTTGTCGGGCGCGGCGGCGACGACGTCGTCGAGCGCGGCGTCGAGATCGAGCCCGCTCGTCGTGAACGAGCGGAACACGACGCCGCGCAGCGCCGCGAGCACGGGCCACAGGAGCTCCGGCGCCTCGAGCGGCTCGCCGCCGCCGAACGACACCGCCTTCGCGCCGTGCCGCGCGCAGTCGCGCACGAGCGCGACGACGTCCTCCGCCGTCCACCGCGTCGCGCCGTCGGGCGCCGAGCTGCTGTAGCAGAACACGCATGCCTTCCGGCACCGGTTCGACAGCTCGATCGACAGCCGCTCGATCACGCGCCCGCGGGCATATCACGCGCCCGCGCCGTCCGGGCCATCGGCCACGTCCTGTCCGGTTTCCGGCCGCCGCGTCCGGAATCCAGCCAGACGCCCCGACGGTTCGCGGCGTTGCCGGCGGCACGATGGTTGCTGAATGTGCCGGCGTGCCGTCGCTCGATCACGAAGCACCGCTCGAGGTGTTGCGCAGCGATCCGTCGCTCGTACCGACGCTGCTGTACGTCGCGGCGCTCCACGCACGCCTCGGGACGCCGACCTGTCTGGTGGTGATCGCCAGCAACGATTCGCTCGCGCGGTGGTGCGCCACGCCGATCACGACGCTGCAGCCGGGCGCGTCGTTCGCTCCGCTGGTCCTCGGGCCCTCGCGGGTTCCGCGCGTCGACGCGCACCGAGCGAAGCGACAGCCGCTGCTCGGCGTGCTGTCCGCGCTCGTGCACGGCAATGGTCCCGACGGCATCGAGGTCGCGCGGGCCGCGAGCGCGGGGCTCGACGAGCTGAGCGGTGAGCGTGCTACCTTCTTCTGGGACCTGATCGTGGCGTCCCTCGACGTCGATGTGCGGCGAGCGCTGGAGAACGACATGGACCTCGTGAACAAGTACAAGAGCGACTTCTTCCGCCGGGACATCGTCCAGGCGCTCGAGCAAGGACGGGAAGAAGGACGGGAAGAAGGGCGCGAAGAAGGGCGCGAAGAAGGGCGCCTCGTGGAGCTGCGGCGCGTCGTTTCCCGGGTCGCGCAGGCGCGCATCGGGCAGATCGACGCGCACGTTCAGGCGCGGATCGACGGCTGCGACGACGTCGAGCGGCTCGAGAAGCTCGTGCTCGACCTCAGCACCGCGGGGGATCCCGCGGCCGTCGAGAACCTGCTGCACGAGCTCTGATCTGATCCCGAGCCGCGGGCGTCAGCGGGCGGCGACGGTGCCGGCGGAGATCGCGCGCTGCGCCTGGTCGCAGAGGGCGCGGACGCCGTGGATGAAGGTCGCGAAGCGCGCGTCCTTGGTGAGGCCGGTGGCGTAGCGGTAGTAGATCTGCTGCGCGACGACGGCGGTCTTGAAGAGGCCGTAGGCGTAGTAGAAGACGGCGTCGCCGGCGGTGATGGTGCGGCCGGACGCGCGCGCGTAGCGGTCGACGACCTCGGTGCGGCTCATCATGCCGGGCAGGTGGGTGAGGCCGAAGCGCAGCATGTGCAGCACCTGGTCGTCGGTCGCCTCGATCCAGTAGCCGACCGACGTGCCCAGGTCCATGAGCGGATCGCCGACCGTCGACATCTCCCAGTCGAGGACGCCGACGATGCGCGACAGCGACGGGTCGAAGATGACGTTGTCGAACTTCCAGTCGTTGTGGATGAGCGCGGGGCCGGTGTCGGCGGGCAGGTGCGCCGCGAGCCACTGCGCGACCTCGAGCACGACGGGCAGGTCGTCGGTGCGCGAGCCGTGGTAGCGCTCGGTCCAGCCCTCGACCTGGCGGCGCACGTAGCCCTCGGGCTTGCCGAGCGTGCCGAGCCCGGCGGCGGCGAAGTCGACGGCGTGGAGCTCGGCGAGCGCGTCGACCAGGAGCTCGCACAGGCGGCGCGCGGTCGCGGCGTCGACGGCGACGCCGGGCGGGAGCTCCTTGCGCAGGATGACGCCCTCGCGCCGCTCCATCAGGTAGAAGGTGCAGCCCATCACCGCCTCGTCGCGGCAGAGCGCGATCGGGCGCGGCGCCTTGTCGTAGACCGGCGCGAGCGCCGACAGCACCGTGTGCTCGCGCCCCATGTCGTGCGCGCTCTTCACCTTGCTGCCGAACGGCGGGCGGCGCAGCACGAGCTGGTCGCCGCCGCGGCGCACGAGGTACGTGAGGTTCGAGTGCCCGCCCGGGAACTGCAGGACCTCGATCGGCGCGTGGCCGCCGAGCTGCGCGTCGAGCCACGCGCCGAGCGTGTCGACGGGGAGCTCCTCGCCCGCGCGCGGCGGCCGCACCTCGGTCACCGCTTCACTCCATACCGATCGAGGATGCGGCGCGACACGACCATCTTGTGGACCTCGTCGGGGCCGTCGTAGATGCGCGCGCCGCGCTCGTGCACGTAGTAGTGCGCGAGCAGCGTGTCGCTCGTGACGCCGAGCGCGCCGTGCACCTGGATCGCGCGATCGATGAGTCGCATCATCACGTCGGAGACGTAGAACTTGATGATCGACACCTGATCGCGCGCGGCGTGGAAGCCCTGGTGCTCGATCGTCCAGGCCGCGCGCAGCGTCAGCATCCTGGCCGCGTCGATCTCCGCGCGCGCCTCCGCCACCCACGCCTGCACGATCTGGCGCGACGCGAGCGTCTTCTCCGCGTCGATCTTGCGGGTCGCCGCCCGCGCGCACATGAGGTCGAACACGCGCTCGCAGATGCCGATCCACCGCATGCAGTGGTGGATACGGCCGGGGCCGAGGCGCTCCTGGGCGATGAGGAAGCCCGCGCCCTCGGCGCCGAGCCGGTTCGACTGCGGCACGCGCACGTTCGTGTAGTTGATCTCGGCGTGGCTCGCCCAGCCCGCGCCCGCGTCGCCCATGATCGGGATGTTGCGCACGAGCTCGAAGCCGGGGGCGTCGGTCGGCACGATGATCATCGACGCGCGCCCGTGCGGCGCCGCCTTGGGGTCGGTGACGGCCATGACGATCGCGAACGCCGCGCCCTCGGCGCTCGACGTGAACCACTTGTGGCCGTTGATGACGTAGTCGTTGCCGTCCTTCTCGGCCGTGCACGACAGGAGCACGGGGTTCGAGCCCGGGTTCTCCGGCTCGGTCATCGAGAAGCACGACCGGATCTCGCCGCGCGCGAGCGGCTCGAGCCACCTCGCCTTCTGCTCGGGCGTGCCCCACTTGTGCAGCACCTCGAGGTTGCCGGCGTCGGGGGCCTGCGCGCCGAACGAGTAGTGACCGAGCGGCGAGCGGCCGAGGCGCTCGCTCACGAGGCCGTGATCGACGAGGTCGAGGCCCATGCCGCCCAGCTCCTTGGGGATCTGCGGGCCCCACAGGCCTGCCGCCTTCACCGCGGCGCGCAGCTCCTCGAGCAGCCCGGCGGCGCCGACCCAGCCGCGCTCCATCACCTCGCGCTCGGCGGGGATGATGCGCTCGGCCATCAGCTGATCGATGCGTTCGAGCGTGGGGACGAGGTGCGGCGGAAGGGCGAAGTCCATGGCGTCTCCGGTTAACGAAAGGTGTGCAGCTCGGCCGGGAGATGATCGATGTGGTTGAAGCCGAGGAGCGAGAGCGCGTCGGGCTTCTTCGAGCGCCAGAGTAGCTCGGTGATCGATGCGTTGCGCACGAGGCGCCAGTGGTTGACGGTGGCCAGCGCGTCGAGGCCGAGGGCGAGCTTGAGCGCGATCCCGATCGGTCCGCCCGACGTGACCGCGGCGATGCGCGCGCCTCCGCCGGTGTGCGCCGCCGTCATGCGCGACAGCGCGGCGCCGACGCGCGTGACGAAGCCGCCGAAGGTCTCGATGTCACCGCAGTCGAGCTGGTCGCGCGTCCACGCGTCGATCACGAGCCAGAAGCCGCGATCCATGAGCGCGTGCCGATCGGCGGCGGTCGCGGTGCCGTCGAGCAGGCCGCGCAGCTCGGGGTACTCGCGCACGAACTGGGGCATGAACCGGCCGAGCAGCTCGAACGCCGGGTACTCGGCGAGCTCGTCGAGCACGGTCGGCGCGGGCAGCGGGTGGCCGGCGTCCGCGGCGGCGGCGACGGCGTGCGTGGCCGTGTCGAGCTGGCGCCGCATCGGGCCGGCGTAGATCGCGTCGGGCGCGAAGCGCGCCTCGGCCCAGCGACGGCCGAGCGCCCGCGCCTGCTCGACGCCGCGCTCGCTCAGGCGGTCGTACTCGGCGGCGCCGTACGAGGCTTGCCCATGCCGCACGAGCGTGAGGGTTCCCACGGGCGGAGACTCTACCTGATGACCATCGTTCAACTCGGTTGGCGGGGTGTGCCAAGTTGGCTCAGGTCAGGTGGCCGCACCGAGGTTGGACCACATCAGCGACAACGTAGGGATTTCAGTGACTTGCGAGTTTCAGGCGTCTTGCATGATACTTGAATGAGTCACAGTGGACCTTTCTCCCGGGGAGCTACGATGACGCTTCGCCTGTTCCTTGCCGCCTCGCTGGCGGCGCTCGCTTTTGCCTGTGGTGGCCCGAACGACGACGACGGCGTTGACCCGCCAGTCGACGACGAGGACGGCGACGGGATCTCCGACGACGACGAGGGTCGCGCCACGAACGTCGACACCGACGGGGACGGCACACCCGACTGGCAGGACAGCGACTCCGACGGCGACGGCATCGAGGACTACCGCGAGGCCGGCGACGGTGATCCTGGCACGCGCCCCGTCGACACCGACAACGACGGGGTGCCCGACTTCCGGGATCTCGACGCCGACGGCAACGGCGTGCCCGACCAGATCGAGGGCACCGGTGACATCGACGGCGACGGCCTCGGCGACTTCCAGGATCCGGACAACGACGGCGACTTCATCGGCGACGCCTTCGAGATCGGCGCCGACGCGAACAACCCCGTCGACACCGACGGCGACGGCAACCCCGACTACCGCGACACCGACAGCGACAACGACACGGTCCTCGACCAGTTCGAGGGCACGACCGACTTCGACAGCGACGGCGTCGGCAACTGGCGCGACCTCGACAGCGACGAGGACTGCCGCAGCGACCAGCTCGAGTCGGGCGGGGTCTCGCCGCCGCGCGACACCGACGGCGACGGCCGCTTCGACTTCATCGATCGCGACAGCGACGACGACGGCATCGCCGACGCCACCGAGGACGCGAACTGCAACGGCGTGCGCGACGGCACCGAGACCGACGCCGGCAACGCCGACTCGGACGGCGACGGCGTGAGCGACCTCATCGAGGAAGCCGCCGGCACCAACCCGAACAACCCCGGCGACAACCCGCAGGCCAACGGCGACTTCGTCTTCATCGTCCCGTACCAGGACCCGCCGACGCCGATGGAGGACGACCTCGACTTCACGAGCCGCCTGCAGCAGGTGGACATGTACGTGATCGTCGATCGCTCGGGCTCGATGTCCCAGGAGATCACGACGGTGCGCAACAACCTGTCGACGGTGCGCAACAACCTGACGTGCCCGCCGAACGGCAGCGGCAACCCGGCGACGTGCATCCCCGACCTCTGGGCCGGCGCCGGCACGGTCGGCTACTCCGGCTCGGGCGCGGACACGTTCCGCAACTACGTCGACATCTCGCCCAACGCCAACTTCTCCGGGCTGCCCATCACCGAGCCCGGCGGCTGCTGCGCCGAGCCGCTCACGTTCGGCGTGTACGCCGCGATCACGGGCAACGGCTCGGCGTCCGCGACCGGGTGCGGCCTGTCCGGCGTCAACCCGCGCTCGTCGTGCGCGGGCTCGCCGGCGGCCAACGCGGGCTTCGGGGCGTACGGCTATCCCTGCTTCCGCGACGGCTCGCTGCCGGTCATCCTGCTCGCGACCGACGAGCCGCCGCTGTCGCCGGGTGACACCAACAAGTGCCCCAACTGGGCCAGCGTGGTGCTGCCGGCGATGAACGCGCGCAGCGCGAAGCTGGTCGGCATCGGCGGCTCGGGCTTCGCGGGCACGTCGGTCCAGACCGACCTGAACACGATGGCGACCAACACCGGCGCGGTCGACTCGCAGAACGGCAACGCGCCGCTCGTGTTCGACGGCTCGGGCGCCAACTCGGCGGCCGCGATCGAGAACGGCATCCGCACGCTGGCCAACAACATCCCGCTCGACATGGCGGCGGTGCCCGTGGACGACACCGGCGACAGCGTCGACGCGGTCGCCTCGTTCGTCGATCACCTCGAGACCCTGCAGCTCGGGACGCCGATGTGCGCCAACGGCCTGAACGACATCGACACCAACGCCGACTCGTTCGACGACGCGTACGTCGACGTCCGCACCGGCACGCCGGTCTGCTGGAAGCTCATCCCCAAGATCAACACGACGGTGCCGGCGACCGACCAGCCGCAGCTCTTCCGCGCGACGATCGAGGTGCTGGGTGACGGCGTGACCGTGCTCGACACGCGCGAGGTGTTCTTCCTGGTTCCGCCCGAGCCCATCGACGAGCCGATCGGCTGAGCGCGATCGCGGATGGTGGTAGATTGGCGAGGTGCTCGCCGAGCTCGTGAACGGCTGGGGGCTCACCGCCCTCATGCTCGTGGTCATCACGCTGGTGTTCCTCGGCGCCGCCCTGCACCTGCGCGCCGAGCTGCGCTGGGTGCGCGCGGTGACCGACCACCTCGGCGTCGATCTCGTCGATCAGCAGGCCGCGGCGCGGCAGACCGGGCTCGAGATCGAGGCGATCCGCGACGAGGCGCACGCCGTGCTCGCGTCGAGCGACGCGGCCTGGGCCCAGAAGCAGGTGCGGTCGTGGCACCTGCGCGCGCTGCGGGTCGAGCCGGCGCTCGCGTTCTGGACCGACCTGCTCAAGCAGCTGGGCCTGCTCGGGACCGTGCTCGGCCTCGGGTTGTCGCTGATGGTGAGCGGTGACGCCAAGGAGCTGCTCGAGCCGCTGGCGCTCGCGGTGTGGACGACGGTGTTCGGGCTCGCGTTCTCGATCGTGCTGTCGTCGATCTACGGCGCCAAGCTGAACGCCTGGGTCGACGCCTGCGACCGCAACATCGAGGCCTGGGACGCGCGGCGGCGGGCGGGGGCGTCGAGGCCGGAATGAGACGGCGAGTGAGCCAGCAGAGCGGGTCGCTGACGTCGCTGCTCGACGTCCTGTTCATCATCGTGTTCGCGTCGCTCGTGCAGTCGACGGCGCGCGGCGAGGAGCGCGTGGTGACGGCGGAGGAGGAGACGGCGGCGCCCGTCGAGGAGCCGGCGACGCCGGTCGAGCCGGCGGCGCCGGCTCCTCGACGGG
>JAIOII010000563.1 GCA_019912685.1 Kofleriaceae bacterium | reverse complement strand
TTCGTCACGCTCGGCGGCACCGGGGCGGGCGCGATCGCGGAGGCCGACGGCACGTTCGTGATCGAGGGCGTGGCCGCGGGGCGACGCCGCCTCGCCGTCGAGTCGTTCGGCTTCGTCGCCGGCGCGATCGACGTCGACGTCCCGGCCGGCGGCACCGCCGAGCTCACGATCCGCGTGCGCGAGAGCGACACCCCCGCCGAGCAGATCATCGTCGTCGGCAGCCGCGCCCCCGAGAAGCGGCTCGACGCGCCGGTCACCGTCGAGGTCGTCGACGAGCACGACCTGCGCACGGCGGGCGGGCCGAGCTACCTGTCGGCGCTGTCGCGGGTGAAGGGGATCGACTTCTCCGACGCCGGCCTCGGCGATCAACGGATCAGCGCGCGCGGCTTCGCGACGCAGTTCAACTCGCGCATGCTGACCATGCTCGACGGTCGCCTGGCGACGTTGCCCGGCAACGGCCTGCCGCAGGGCAACCTCCTGCCGACGACGTCGCTCGACATGAAGACGGTCGAGGTCGTCGTCGGCCCGGCGTCGGCGCTCTACGGGCCGAACGCGCACACCGGCGTCGTCAACGTCGTCACCAAGACGCCGTGGGACCAGTCGGGCGCGGAGCTCTCCCTCAAGGGCGGCAGCCGCGGGCTCGCGGGCGGCGCCGGCCGGCTCGCCGGCACGATCGCGGACGACGTCGGCTGGAAGCTCAACGGCGAGTACCTGCGCGCCGTCGACTTCGCGCCCAGGACGGCGACGCACACCTACGGCGCCGGCACCTACGAGGGCGACCTCGTCGACGAGTACGCGATCGAGAGCGCCAAGACCGACGGGATGGTCTACTACCGCCGCGGCGACACGCAGCTGTCGGCCGGCGGCTCGTTCTCCGACTCGACCGGCTTCTCGATCACCAACGCCGGCCGCAACCACCTGCGCGGCTGGCAGGTGCAGACCCAGACGGCGCAGCTGTCGACGCCGAACGTGTACGCGCAGGTGACGCGCACCGCGACCGACGCCGGGACGAGCTACCAGCTCGAGCGGCTGGCGCGCGCCGTCGAGGCGATGGGCGGCCTCCCCGCCGATCGGGCCGCGCTCGAGGCCCTGCGCGATTCGATCGCGTTCGTCGACTCGTCGAGCCTCTACGACTCCGAGCTGCAGCTCCGCTACCAGGTGGCGGGCGTCAAGCTCACCGGCGGCGGCCAGGCGCGCCGCTACCTCCCGAGCTCGGCCGGCAGCTACCTCGACGACGCCGAGCGCGCGATCCGCGTCGACGAGCTCGGCGCCTACGCGCAGGGCGACACCACGATCCTCGACGATCGCCTGCGCCTGGCCGCCGCCGGGCGCGTCGATCACCACGAGCTCTACGGCGCCCAGCTCTCGCCGAAGGTGGCCGTGCAGTACGAGGTGGCGCCCGCCCACAACGTTCGCGTCGGCTACAACCGCGCCTTCAAGAGCCCGACCATCCTCGAGAACTACCTGCGGCTCAACGACGTGCTGCTCGGCAACCGCACCGGCTTCGTCGTCCGCGACGGCGCCGGCGCCGAGGTCGCGCGCATCGCGCCGCTCGTCCCCGAGCAGGTCGACGCGATCGAGGTCGGCTACAAGGGCGCGATCGGCGCGACCCTCTACGTCGACGCCGTCGCGTACTGGTCGTGGTACCGCGACTTCATCAGCCCGCTCACCCAGGTCGCGAACCCGGGCGCCATGACACCGACCTACGCCTTCTACCCCGACGGCACGCCGGTCGCCGCCGGCACCGCCGCCGAAGGCGCGCTGTTCACGTACCAGAACTTCGGGCGCGCCCAGGTGCGCGGCGTCGACGTCGGCGTCGACTACCGGCCGCGCGCCGAGCTCGCGTTCTCGCTCAGCTCCTCGCTCATCGACCTGGCGAGCTTCGCCAACGACACCGCGCAGCGCGATCTCCTGCTCAACGCGCCCGCGCTCAAGGTGCGCGGCTCGGCCCAGGTCTCCGACGTGCTCGTCGATCACGCGTACCTGCGCGTCGACGGCCGCGCCCACTCGGCGTTCGCGTTCGAGTCGGGCTTCTGGAACAGCGCGACCTTGCTCGGCGGCGACGTGCCCGGTCGCTTCGTCGTCGACGCGACGCTCGGCTGGGCCGACCCGGAGAGCGGCTGGTCGGTCTCGGCCACGGTGGCCAACGTCACCGACGACAACACGCCCGACGTCCTCGCTCTGATCGCGCGCCGCCGCCGGTGCCCGCGATCCACGCGTGGCCGTCGTGCGTCAGCGCGATGCCGCTCGGCGCGGTCACGAGCGCCGACGCGCCGGCCGTGTCGGGCAGGTGCACCTCGGCGACGCCGGTCTCGCCGTTGACGAACAGCATGTCGCCGGCGGCGACCGCCGCGGTCCCGATCACCGCGCGGGCCGTCGCGAACGCCACGTCGACGTCGTTGGCGGCCTCGCCGGGCCGGGCCAGGGTTCCGTCGGCGACGCCCGCCTCGGTGAACGCGTGCAGCGTCGCGCCGCTGCACGGGTACACCCAGACCCGATCGGTGACCGGGTCGAAGCCGATGCCGCACAGGGAGCCCACGCCCGGCGTGAACGACATCGTCGAGGTCAACGTCACGCCGGCGTCGACGGGCATCGCGTCGGGCGACGCCGCGTCCGGGTCGCTCGCGTCGACCTCGCCGTCGGCGTCGGCCCGCGCGTCGGCGCCGACCGGCGCGTCGATGAACGTCATGCCGTCGCCGCCGCACGCGGCGCAGGACACGAGCACGCAGGAGACCCCCAGCCGCTGCAACATGCCCCGAGCGTATCGCAGGCGCGTCAGCTCACGGGACGGGTTCGCGGCGAAGGGCGATCGCGCGCTGTGCGGGCGCGGCGAGGTAGAGGGCGCGGAGGTCGGGCTCCGTCATCGCCGCGGCGTGGGCGTCGATGGCGATCGCCGCGGTCTCGATG
>JAIOII010000009.1 GCA_019912685.1 Kofleriaceae bacterium | reverse complement strand
CGGCGGAGCGCCGCCGACCGAGCTGGGGGCCGGCGGCGGCGGCGTGACCGGCGGCCGGTCGTGGTCGTGGAGGTAGACGTGATCGAGCGCGAGCACGAGGACCGCGTTGGCCAGGGCCGCCGCGGCGAGTGCCTCCCAGCCACGTCGTTGTCGACGATGCGCCGGCGCCGCCATGGACGAAGTATGCCCCCACTCGTCGGGCGGCGCCCGGGTCGCGTGATGTACGTCGCGCGCGCACCCGATCGCTGGCGACGAGCTGCGTTAGCATGGCGATCCGATGCTCTGGGTCGCAGTCGCCGCGGTGGTGGTGGCGGTCGTCGCCGTCGTGTGGTCGATGCGGCGCGCCGACAACGCGGTCCGGCTCGCGGTCGCCAACGCCCCGATGCGCCCCGCCGTGAAGGACGAGGAGGCGGAGCGCGCGCTCGCGCACGTGACCGAGCAGGCGGAGCGCCTGTCGCGCGGCGAGGCGGTGGTGCACGGCAACGTGGCGGCGCGCGCGGCGGTCGAGAGCCTCGAGCGCGTCGCCGTGAAGGTCCAGCAGATGACCGACGCGCGCGCCCACATCGTCGCGACGCAGCGAGACCTCGACCGCGCGCGCGCGATGTACCGATCGATCCTGCCGCTGTCGAGCGTCGCGAGCCACGGCCGCTTGCACGTCGCCGGCTCGTGCACGCCGGCGGCCGAGACCGGCGGCGACTGGTGGACCTACCGCCGGCTGAGCGGCGGGCGCGTGCTCGTGGTGGTCGGCGACGCGACCGGGCACGGCGTCTACTCGGCGATGATCGGCTGCGCGGCGCACGGCGCTGTCGAGGCGCTGTCGCAGGTCGGCGAGGAGCGGCTGACGCCGACGTCGGTGCTGCGCGCGATCAACGCGGCGATCCGCATCCCGGGCGCCGACCAGGCCTCGATGACCTGCTTCGCGGCGCTCTTCGATCCTCGCGGGACGCTCGACTTCGCCAACGCGTCGCACATGCTGCCGCTGCTCGCGAGCACCGACGAGACCGGCGCGGTGACCAACGTCAGCGCGCTGACGACCGCGGCGGCGGTCGATCGCATCGACGACAGCGAGGTGATCGTCGCCGACATCCGCGAGGGCAGCCAGGCGCTGGCGCGCGGCGACATCGTCGTCCTGTTCACCGACGGGCTCACCGATCGGCGCGACAAGGCGGGCCGCGCCTTCGGCCACCGCCGCCTGCAACTCGCCGTGCAGAAGGCGACGAGCCCGGGCGGTCACGCCGGCATCGCCGGCGTGCGCGAGGCGGTGCTCGCCGACGTGAACGCGTTCGCCGACGGCACGCCGCCGGACGACGACGTCACCCTCGTCGTGTGCTCGCTCGACCGCGTGCGCGCGGGCTGACGTGGCGCGCGCGAGAACTTTTTCGATTGACGATCGTAGACTGATGCCGTAGTTCTTCACTCCTCGCTGGGCGCACTCCTGCTCCCGGGCTTCAGTGTCGATAGGGCCAGGCGGCGTCGGTGCGCGTGCTCGGTCGGCTCGTCGGAGCCGTCACTCGGGCACGTTCGAGAACACGACGTTCCGCCGGGGCAGCCCGCGGCTGGCGAGACCGGATTTTTGAAGGTTCGAATCCTTCCTGGCCCACCTCTACGGGCCGGTGGCGGAACGGTAAACGCACTGGGCTTGCTCATCCCAACAAATCCAGCCGTCTCGTAAACGGTAAAAAACCTGAGCCGGTCGTCGCCGGTGGAATGCCCGGAAGGGTCCCACCCGACCACGTCTCGTCGAGCCCGGAACGATCCACGTCACGATCCAGCGCGCGGCAGCACACCCTGCCCCCGCGCGTCCGCTCGTGACGTCGCCGTGCTCACCTCGACGCGACGGCGCCCCCGCGCAACCGCGCTTCGCTCACGAGCGAGTCGCCACGGCGCGCTGGCTTCCGCAGGCGGCGACCACCTTTTGTTTTCGTACGGGCTTCGTGCCCGATTTCTGGAGTCACGTGTCATGCACCATCTCAAGCTCACCCTCAACGAACGTGCGGTCCTCGTCCGCGACGGCAAGCCCGTCCGCGCGATCGGCCCGGGCCGCTACACCTTCTGGAAGCACCACGACGTCGTGAAGTGGAACACCGACGAGCTCGCCTTCACCGGCGCGGCCTCGGTGATCGCCGCCTTCCCGCTCGACTGGTACGAGACCGTGCGCCTCGCGCCCGGCCAGTACGGCCTCGTCCTGCGCGACGAGCGTCCGGTCGCGTTCCTGCGTCCGGGCGTGCACCGCGTGTGGAAGGTCGAGCAGAACGTCGTCGTGCGCGCCTACGCCGAGACCGATCCGCTGCCGCCGCTCACCGACGAGCTGCGCAAGGTCATCCCGTCGGCGGAGCTGCTCGAGGCGCAGATCGAGGTCAACCAGCGCGGCGTCCTCGTCCGCGACGGTGTCCCCGACCGCGTGCTCGCGCCGGGTCACCACGCCTTCTGGGGCAAGCACAACAAGCTGCTGGTCTGGAACCTCGATGACATGGTCCTCCAGGCGCAGCCCGACGTGCTCGCGCTCCTGCCGCAGGCCTGGTACCAGACCGTCCTGCTCGGGGTGAACCAGCGCGCCGTGCTCTACCGTGACGACCGTCCGGTGAAGTTCCTGCGCCCGGGGCTCTGCCGCGTGTGGACCCTCAACCCGAACGTGCGGATCGACGTCCACGACGTGACCGGCGACGCGCCCGAGCTCACCGACGAGCTCCGCGCGATCATCCCGGCCGGCGAGATCGTCGAGGCCCAGGTGCGCCAGTTCGAGCGCGGCATCCAGTACGTGCAGGGTCGCTTCGCGGCCATGCTCGAGCCGGGTCGCCACACCTTCTGGAACCACCCGGGCGCGCGCGTCGCGGTCACCGTGATCGACACCCGCGTGCAGCAGCTGAAGATCGAGGGCCAGGAGCTGATGACCAAGGACAAGGTCACCCTGCGCCTGACCCTCACCGCCGAGTACGCGCCGACCGACGCGGCGACCACCGTCCACGCGGTGGCCGACGTGAAGGACGCGCTCTACCTGGCGGTGCAGCTGGCGGCGCGCGAGTTCGTCGCGGGCGTCACCCTCGACGAGCTGCTCGAGCAGCGCGACACCCTCACCCGGTACCTCGAGGCGCAGGTCCTGCCGCGCGCCGAGACCTTCGGCGTGCGCGTGCACCGCGTCGGCGTGAAGGACGTGATCCTGCCGGGCGAGATGAAGACCCTGCTCAACAAGGTGATCGAGGCCGAGAAGGCGGCCGCCGCGAACGTGATCCTCCGCCGTGAGGACGCGGCCGCGACCCGCAACATGGCCAACACCGCCAAGGTGATCGCGGAGCACCCGGTGCTGATGCGCCTCAAGGAGCTCGAGACCATGAAGGACATCGCCGAGAAGATCGACGAGATCAAGCTGGTCGTGGGCGCCGACGGCCTGAAGCACCTGCTCCCCCACGCGGGCGGCGAGGCGAAGCCGAGCTGAATGTCGGAGAGATAGGACGGGCTGTCCCTCAGATTCCTGAGGGACGGCCCGTTCGTGTTTCTGCGATCCTGGACGCTTGCCCGTGGCACGTGCGTTGCTGTGGGATGGAGGCGTGGAGCTTCGCGTCGCCTTCGCGCTCGGGCTCGCCCTGGCGGCGTGCGGTGACAACATCATCGTGCCGCCGCCGGCGCCGCGCGGTCAGGGCAGCGAGGCGACGTCCGATCTCGTCATCAACGAGATCGCGCCGCGCGGCGACGGCCCCGACTGGGTCGAGCTCTACAACCGGAGCGTCACCCCGATCGATCTGTGCGGCGTGTTCTTCACCGACGCGGTCGATCGCCTCGATCACTACCTGCCGCTCGGCGGCGTCATGCCGCCGGCGCCGTGCCCTGCGCGCCTGCTCGCGCCCGGGGACCGGCTCGTCATCCACGCCGACGACACGCCGCTCGTCGAGGGCGCGCCGATCGATCCCCTGCACGCACCGTTCGCGCTCGCCGTCGCCGACGAGGTGCACCTCGTCTCGACCGACGGCGCCGTGATCGATGGCCTCCTCTACCTCTATCCGCCCGGGCCGGAGGCGCCCGCCGACGTCACGCTCGCGCGCGACCCCGACGGCAGCGGCGCCTTCTTCC
>JAIOII010000562.1 GCA_019912685.1 Kofleriaceae bacterium | reverse complement strand
GCCTCGTGCAGCCCGGGCACGAGGAAGCGCGCGAGCTCGGGCGCCGCGGTGAGCGCCTGGCGGATGCGCTCGCGCGCGGCCTTGGGGTTCTTGCGCGCGGCGGCGAGCTCGGCGGCGGCGGCGAAGAAGTGCGCCGACTCCTTGCCGTCCGGCGAGCTGGCGCGCGCCTCCTTCAAGAGACGCTTGGCGCTGTCGAGGTCGCCGTCGGCGATCGCGCGCTGCGCCGCCGCGCAGAGGAGGTGGTGGTGACGGCGCGGCGGCTGCTCGCCGCGCAGCTTGCACAGGCGCGCCCACGCGCCCGCGGCCTCGGCGAAGCGCCCCTGCTCCTCGTACATCCCGCACAGCGCGCGCAGGGCGCCCTCGTGCCGCGGCTCCGACGTGAGCACGTCCTCGAGCGCGCGCGCGGCGCGCCGTGGCATCCCGGCGGCGCGGAAGTCGAGGCCGAGCTCGTAGAGCGCGCGCAGGCGCAGCTTGTGGGTCGCGCCCTCGCGCACCGCGAGCGCCTGGTGGACGCGGATCGCGCGATCGTGCTCGCCGCGCGCGCGGAACAGCGCGGCGAGCGCGAAGTACGGCTCGCTGTCGTCGACGTTCTCCTCGACGACCTTGCGCAGCTCGGTGATCACCGTGTCGTGATCGCGAGCGATGTGGTGGATGAGCGCGCGCATGTACGCGCGGCTGTGGCGCGCCGAGCGCTTGAGCATGCGATCGTCGGGGACGTAGTACCGGCCGATGAGCACGCCAGCCGCCAGCGCCCCGAGCCCTACCAGCAACACGACGAGCGCCGCGCCCACTACCGCGCCTCCGCCTCGTCGTCGTCGTCGTGCTCGATCGCCCGGTCGATCGCCGCGAGCACGCGCGCCGCGCCGGCGTCGGGCTCCTCGGGCAGGTCCTCGAGCGGCGACGGCTCGGTGAACGGCAGGTTGCGCAGGCGCGCGAGCTCGCGCTCGAGGCGGCCGACGAGCGCCTCGTACTGCCGGCGCCGCCACAGGTAGTACATGCTCCAGAGGAGCAACGTCGCGACCGCGAGGATCGCGACGAGCCAGCCGGCGATGAGGCCGGGGAGCCAGACCTGCAGCTTGGGCTCGGCGGCGAGGCCCTCGAGCCATGGCGGCACGTCGACCGCGACCCAGCTCGCGTTGGCGACGAGGAACAGCCCCACGATCACGCCGAGGGCGATGAAGGTGAGCGTGACCGTCGCCTTCGCCGCGATGCGGAGCCAGCGGATCATCCCGCCGCCGAGCTTACCCCAGGACGCTCAGACGACGCCGGTGTGGCCGGCCATGATCTGGGCGTTGGCCAGGCGGCGCGATTCGGCGACCGTGCGCATCGTGGTCCAGAGCCCGGGGTTCTGGGCGACCAGATCGTAGAAGTCGCGCGGCGGCAGGACCGCGAGCTCGCACGGACCGGCGGCGATGACCGACGCCGACGCCATCTCGCCCGACAGGAGCGACATCTCGCCGAAGTACGCGCCCTCCCCGAGCGTCGCCAGGACGACGGCGCGGCGCTCGCCGACCTTGCGCACGACCTCGACGGCGCCGAGCACGATGAGGTAGAGGCCACCCGCGCGATCGCCCTGGCGCACGATCGCCTGCCCGCTGTCGGCGTGGAGGGGATGGAAGCGCGCGAGGAGCGACGGGCGCTGATCCTCGGGGACGAGCGAGAACAGCGGCGTCGTGCGCAGGAGGTTCGCGAGCAGGCGCTCGCGGTAGAAGCGCTCGAGCGCGGGCCCGACCTCGGGGAACACCGCGGCGAGCTCGCGCAGGAGCAGGCGCGGGATCTCGAAGACCTCGACGTCGGTGAGCGCGACCACCGTCGCGTGGCGGCGGCGATCGGCGAGGAGCGCGAACTCGCCGAACATCGAGCCATCGGCGAGGCGCGCGAGCTCGACCGCGTCGCCGGCGCCGTCCTCGGCGCGGCGCTGCACGACGACGGCGCCGTGGGCGATGACGTAACACGCGTCGCCCGGATCACCCTCGCGGATGATGACCTCGCCCGGATCGTACTGCTTCACGACGGCGCGGCGCGCGAGCTCGTGCGCCGCCTCGAGGGGCAGCATCGAGAACACGCCGAGCGGTCCCTCGAGCACGGAGCCGTCGGGCCCGAGCGACGAGAGCGTCCCCTCGAACGAGCGATCGAACGTGATGCCGAGCTCGGTGGCCGTGGCGGCCTCCTCGGTGGCGGCGCGCTGGCCCGGAC
>JAIOII010000561.1 GCA_019912685.1 Kofleriaceae bacterium | reverse complement strand
GGCAGGCGGGCGGCGACGCGCTCGTCGGCGACGGGCTCGCGGTGCTCGGCGCGGCGACGGCGGCCGCGTACCTCGTCGTCGGCCGCCGGCTGCGCGCGTCCTTGCCGCTGTTCCCGTACCTCGCGGCGGTGAACGGCGTCGCCGCGCTGGGCTTGCTGAGCGCGGCGACGATCGCGGGCGTCCTGACGTTCGAGGTCGGCGGCGGCGTGACGCTGTGGAGCTACGGCGCGATCGCGGCGAGCGCGCTGTTCGCGTCGGTCGGCGGTCACACGCTCCTGAACGTCGCCGTGCGCCGCGTGCCGACGCACCTCGTCGCGCTCGCGATCCTCGGCGAGCCGGTCGGCGCGTCGCTCCTGTCGTGGGCGGCGTTTGGCGAGGTGCCGCCGTGGACGGCGGCGATGGGCGGCGTGGTGATCCTCTGCGGGATCGGGGTCGGCTTCACCAGGAAGACCTGAGCACGGGCACGGGCACGGGCACGGGCACGGGGCGCCGTGCTAGATGTGACATGTGGATCCGATCCGAGGACTGGCGAGGCTGCCCCACGTGCGCCGGCTCATCGAGCTCGCGCTCGACGAGGATCTCGGTCGCGGCGACGTGACGACGGCGGTGACCGTCGGGCGGCGCGAGACGCATGCGACCGCGATCATGAACACGCGGAGCCACATCTCCGTGGCCGGGGTCGACGTCGCGGCCGCGGTGTTCACGCTGGTCGATCCACGGATCGTGATCGACCGGCACGCGGGCGACGGCGACCGGCTCGAGCCCGGGGCCAAGATCCTCGTGGCGCGCGGCCCCGCCGCCGAGATCTTGATGGCCGAGCGCACCGCGCTCAACTTCGTGCAGCGGCTGTCGGGCGTGGCCACGCTCGCCCGCCGCTACGCCGACGCCATCGCCGGCACGCCGTGCAAGGTCGTCGACACGCGCAAGACGACGCCCGGGTTCCGCGTGCTCGAGAAGGCCGCCGTGCTCGCGGGCGGCTGCGGCAACCACCGCTTCGATCTCGGCTCCGGCGTCCTCATCAAGGACAACCACATCGTCGCGTGCGGCGGCGTCGAGGCCGCGGTGTCACGCGCGCGCCGCGAGGCGCCGCATCCGCTGCGCATCGAGTGCGAGGTGACGAACCTCGTCGAGCTCGACCAGGCGCTCGGCGCCGGCGCGGACGTCGTCCTGCTCGACAACATGACGCCCGCCGAGGTGCGCGTGGCGGCGGCGCGCGCGCACGCGCACGGGCAGGGGCGGAGCGTGCTCGTCGAGGTGTCGGGCGGCATCACGCTCGCCACCGTGCGCGACTACGCCGAGGCGGGCGCCGATCTGATCTCGGTCGGCGCGCTGACGCACTCGGCGCCCGCCGTCGACATCGGGCTCGACTTTGTCTAGCGCGGCGGCGGGGTGGCTCGGCGCCGAGCGCATCGAGCTCGACGTGTGCGAGTCGACGAACGACATCGCGCTCGTGCACGCCCGCGAGGGCGCGGCGCACGGCACGGTCGTGATGGCGGACGCCCAGACCGCGGGGCGCGGCCGGCTGGGCCGGGCGTGGGCGTCGCCGCCGGGCGTGAACGTGTACC
>JAIOII010000560.1 GCA_019912685.1 Kofleriaceae bacterium | reverse complement strand
ACCGCAGGCCGCGCTCGCGCGCTGGGTCTCGCTGGCGCAGCTCGCGGCGCCCGCATCGAGCGAGCCGGCGGTGCGCGAGCTCGTCGCCGGCGCGGCCGATGTCGTCGTGCACGTGGCGCGCTTCGCCGACGGCGGGGTGCGCGTCATCTCGGTCGACGAGGTGCTCGGCGTGCGCGAGGTCGGCTTCGACACGCAGACGCTGTTCTCGTACCGAGGCGGCGGCGGCGGCGACGACGGCGGCTTCGCCGCCACGGGCGCGGTCCCGCGCTTCTGGGCCGAGCTGGACGCGCGCGGCATCAAGGCCGACGCGGCGATCTTCAAGGCCTGACGGAGAAGGAGCGGGGAGGGCAAGGTGCCCTTCACGCAAGGAAGGCCTCGGGCTTCAGGCCTCAGGAAGAAGGCCTCGGGCCTCAGGTCGGGGCAAACGAAGGGCTAGTTCTCGCCGGCGGTGCGCGCGGCGTCGAGGCGGCGGAGCAGATCGAGGACCGAGAGGTCGCGAGGGGCGAGGGCCTTGGCGAGGGACGCGAGGTGCGCGGCGGCGTCGAGCTCGCCTTCGGCGAGACGATCGTCGGCGCCGGCGAGGTGGCCGCGCACCAGATCCGGCGCGGCGGCGAGGGCCTGTGCGGCGAGCTGGGCACGCTGACGCTCGTCGTTCGCGAGGGCGGCGTAGCGCGCGGCCTCGGCGAGGAAGTACGCCCGTTGCTCGTGGCCGGGGTTGGCCTCGGCGGCGGCGCGCGCCTCGTCGATCGCGTTCGCGAGCTCGCCCAGCTTCTCGGAGATGCGCGCGAGATCGAGCCACGCCCACACCAGGGTGGGATCGTCGGCGACGACGGTCTCGAGCTCCTCGCGCGCCTGCGCGAGCTCGCCCTCGGCGACCAGGAGGCGCGCGAGGCGCCAGCGCGGTCCGGGCGCCCGCTGGTCGCGCTTCACCTGCGCGCGCGCCCGCGCGATCGCGATCTCCGGCGTCAGCTCGCCGTCCTCGGTGAAGGCGTCCTCGGCGAACTCGCCGTCGACGTCGAACAGCATGCCCGCCGCCTCGACCGCGCCGTAGAGCCAGCGGTCGAGCGCGGTGCCGTCGACGTAGCGCTCGCCGGTGTCCGGATCCTCGCGCCAGACGCGGCCCCGGGGATCGAACCACAGCGGCTCGTCGTCGAGCGTGCCGAGCTGGACCAGGCCGTCGTCGTCGGCGGGCGGCAGCTCGCCCGCGGGCAGGAGCACGATCGCGTCGCCGAACAGGCGCGCGCCGTTCATCGTCAGGTAGACGTCGATCACCGGCACCGGCCAGCGCTGCGGGACGTCGACCGTCGGCTCGCCGAGGTCGTGCATGCCGTCGGGCCAGCGCTCGAGCGCGGCGAGGATGCGGTCGACGACGGTGTCCTCCTCGACGCGACCCGGGCCGCCGCCCTTCCGCTTCTTCGACTTGCTCACGGGCGAGAGCTTACGGCGCGGGCGGGATGAACGTGCCGACCGCGACCACCGGCTCGTTCGCGGCGTCGACGCCGCGGAAGAGGGCGATCGCGCGGCGTGCGCACGGCGGTCGCGTCCACGCAGGTCGCCGGTGGCGCGACCGGTGTCGCGCTCGGCGGCGC
>JAIOII010000559.1 GCA_019912685.1 Kofleriaceae bacterium | reverse complement strand
GTCCGGTACGGTCGGGGATGCCGCGGACGAGGCACCGGCCGACGAGGGCGTCGCCGCCCACGCCGCACAGGAGGCCACCGCCACCATGATCCGCCGCCGCATCCCGTCGACGTCCGAGGCGCTGCCCGCGATCGGGCTCGGCTCGTGGCAGACCTTCGATGTCGCGCGCGCGGACGTCGCGCGGGTGCAGCCCGTGCTCGCGCGCTTCCTCGAGCTGGGCGGCCGCGTCGTCGACAGCTCGCCGATGTACGGCGAGGCCGAGGCGGCGATCGGGGCGATGCTCGCGTCGATCGCGCCGCCGGCGGCGCGGAGACCGTTCCTGGCGACGAAGGTGTGGACGTCGGGCGGCGCTCGCGGGCAGGCGCAGATGCGTCGCTCGCTCGAGCTGCTGAAGACGCAGCAGCTCGACCTCATGCAGATCCACAACCTGCTCGACTGGAAGACGCACCTTCCGACCCTGCGCGCGTGGAAGGAGGCGGGCACGTTCCGCTACATCGGCGTGACGCACTACCAGCACGGCGCGTTCGGCGAGCTCGAGCAGATCCTCCGCACCGAGAAGGTCGACTTCATCCAGCTGCCGTACTCCCTCACCGATCGCGAGGCCGAGCGCCGCCTCCTGCCGGCGGCCGCCGCCACCGGCACGGCCGTCCTCGTCATGCAGCCCTTCGACTCGGGCGCGCTGTTCGATCGCGTGCGCGGCAAGCCGGTCCCTCCCGTCGCCGCCGAGCTCGGCGCGACGTCCTGGGCCCAGCTCTTCCTCCTCTGGATCCTCGGCCACCCCGCCGTGACCTGCCCGATCCCGGCGACGTCGAAGGTGAAGCACCTCGAGGACAACATGGCCGCGCTGACGATGCGCGTGCCCGACGCCGGCCAGCGCGACGCCATCGCGAAGGCCGTGGGCGTGTAGTAGCGTCCCTGCGATGAGGACGCGCGCGCTCGTGTGGATGTTCGTGATGGTGGCGGCCACGGCGTGCGGGGGAGGCGGCGGCGACGACGACGGCAACAGCGACGGCGACGGCGGCGGTAGCAACGGCGACGGTGGCGGCGGTGGCGGCGACGGCGGCGGTGGTCCCGACGCGCCGCCCCCGCTGCCCGTCTGCGTGCCGTCGTGCTCGACGGCGGCCGACTGCGGCACCGGGCCGGCCGGCTCGATCATCGACGCCAACAACTATGCGTGCGACGGCGGCGTGTGCCGCTGGCTCGGCTGCCTGTCGACGGCCGAGTGCGTGGCGACGTACGGCACGCAAGCATGGACGTGCGAGGCCGCGTTCGGCGCGACCGTGCCGACGTGCTGGCCCACGTGCACGAGCGCCACGCAGTGCGCGAACCCGAACAGTCCGCTCCTCGGCGCCGACAACTACGCGTGCGACGGCGGCAAGTGCCGCTGGCTCGGCTGCAACGACACGAGCGAGTGCACCGCCGCCAACATGTCGTCGGCGTGGACCTGTCGCAAGCAGAGCGGCATGCGCAACTGCTTCCACACCTGCACCACGCCGTCGGACTGCGCGACCGCCTCGGCCCCCTACGACGCCGACAACTACGACTGCGTCGCCGGCACCTGCCTGTGGACCGGCTGCAACACCACCGCCGAGTGCATGTCCGTCGACCCCGACTGGGTCTGCCGCTGACGCCGCCCGCCGCCAGGGGACACGCTCCGGGGTCCTAACGGTTCAGGATCACTAGCGAATTCTGACCCTTTGCGTCAGGGTGCAGACGCGTAAGCCAGCGTACTCGTGAATGCCCCGACGCAATTGGGTGGAAAAAGGCAGCGGCGGCGAAGGGTTGCGAGGGGGGAGCGTGTCCCCCTCTGGAAGTCGCGGGTTTCTAAGGGGTCGCGACGGGGGGCGGGGTGACGAGGTAGTCGCGCCAGGCGCCGGGGTCGCCGGATTTGCCGGCCATGGCCGCGCGGGCGATGTTGTACATCTCGCGCGCGGTGACGTAGTGGAGGCGCCAGGAGGTGCCGTCGTTGTAGCGGCGGGCGAGGTGCTCGTGGAGGGCGCGGCCATCGGCGCCGAGGAGGGAGTCGGCGGTCTTCTCGACGGCGCCGTGGGTGTGGACCTTGACGAACACCCACTCGGGGCGGCCCGCGACGTGGACGCCCTGGTCGACCCACGTGTCGAGGCGAGACGGCGTCGGCGGATCGTCGCCCGTGAGCGCGCCGTTCTCGATGCGCACGCCGAGGGTCCCCTTGCGCACCAGCGACAGCGGGCCCGTGATCATGAGGAGACGATCGTCGTACGCCGCGCCGACCTTCGCGAGCTCGCCGGCGTCGTACGAGCGGCGACGCGCGAGATCGCCCGTCGGCCAGTAGATGACGTCGACCATGTCCGACTGACACGGGTCGGGCGCCGACGGGAACGTGAAGTCGGCGTAGCAGCCGAGGTCCCAGAGCAGCGGCAGCTCGTCGTCGACGCCGCACCAGCGTCCGTCGGGACGGCCGTTCGCCAGGCACCAGTTGCCGTGGATGAACGCCCACTGGTAGCCGCCGCCCGCCGCGCGCGACAGGTGGCCGTGCCCGGCGAAGATGTCGAGGTAGCCGGCGAGCTTCTCGCGCAAGCTCGCCGCGGTGTCGCCGTCGTGGTGCATGTGCACCTCGACCTCGCCGAACCCGGCGCGCGCGAGCGTCGCCAGATCGTCGAGGTACTCGGGCCGGTACTCCTCGCCGGGAAAGAACCAGGAGTGGCGCGGCGGCCGACCGTCGGCGTCGCGGAAGCCGTTCGCCATCCGCGGATACCCGTCGCGCCACGCCGCGACGCGCGCGCGCCCCTCCGCCTCCGGCGCGCCCGCCCACAAGGGCTCGTAGTGGTCGCACATCGCGAACACGAGGTGTCGCGGGCCGTCGACGGCGCGCACGCGCGCGCGGCGGGCGAGGTGTCGCGCGTAGCCGCGCATCCAGGTGTGCAGGTTCTTCTTGCGGAGGCGGGACAGCACGCGTCGCGCGATGCTACTACGGTGAGGTGGACCTGTACGGTCGCCTCCTGTCGAAGGTCCTCTATCCGGGATGGGAGCGGCTGCGCGGGCGCTCGACGATGGACCTCCTCGCGTACCTGCGCGAGACCGAGACCGCGTCACCGTCGGACATGGAGGCGCTCCAGTCCGGGCTCCTGCGCCGCGTCGTCCGCCACGCGTACCGCCACACCGAGCACTACCGCAGCGTGATGGACGCCGCGGGCCTCTCGCCCGAGGACATCCGCTCGCCCGCCGACCTCGCGAAGCTGCCGCTCCTCGAGAAGACCGCCGCGCGCGCGACCGGCGAGACGCGCACGTCGGCCGCACCGCCCTACGCCGAGGTCGTGAAGACGACGAGCGGCACGACCGGCACGCCGATGATCGTCAAGTACAACGCCGAGTCGCGCGTGTGGCGCGACGCGACGCGCTGGCGCGGCTACGGCTGGGCCGGCTACGAGCCCGGCATGAAGGCGTTCCACTGGTGGGGCGTGCTCGCGACGCCGCCGACCGGCTGGAAGAAGTACAAGGTCGAGCTCGATCATCTCCTGCGCCGCGATCACTACATGGACTGCTCGCCGCGCGACGACGAGCACCTGCAGCGCGCGGTCGAGACGATCCGCCGCCTCCAGCCCGAGGTGATGCTCGCCTACGCGCAGGGCGCGGCCGCGCTCGCGCGCCACGTCCAGCGCACCTACGGGCGCTCGTGGAACGACTTCCCGACGATCACCGGCGCCGAGCGCCTGTGGCCGCACGATCGCGAGGTGATGCAGCAGGCCTTCGGCCCCGACGTCTACGAGACGTACGGCTGCCGCGAGGTGATGCTCATCGGCTCGGAGTGCAGCGCGCACGACGGCCTCCACCTCTCGATGGAGACGATGATCGTCGAGCTCGTCGTGCGCGAGCGCGACGGCACGACCCGCCCGGCGCGCCCGGGCGAGACCGGCGAGGTCGTGATCACCGACCTCCACAACCTCGCGCAGCCGCTCATCCGCTACGTCGGCGGCGACAGCGCGGTGGCGCGCGCGCCCGGCCCGTGCGCGTGCGGCAAGACGCTGCCGCGCATCGGCCCGATCGAGGGCCGCGTCACCGACACCCTGCGCGACGGCAAGGGCAACCCGGTCAACGGGCTCCTCTTCTCGATCCTCTTCGTCTCGGTCGTCGAGCACGCGAAGCAGTTCCAGATCTTCCAGAAGAAGACCGGCGAGCTCTCGCTGCGCATCGTGCCCGCCGCTCCCGGCGGCAAGATGCCGCCGGAAGCCGAGCAGCTCTCGTACGGCTTCATGAAGAAGTACCTGCCCGGCGTCCCGGTCTCGATCGACTACGTCGACGACATCCCGGTCGGCGCCGCCGGCAAGCGGCACATCGTCGTCGTCGAGAAGTGAGGCGCCACGCACGGGGCGCGGCGCCGTCACGGCGCTGGTGTCAGGTCCCAGGTCGCGATGATGTCGCGCGCGCCATCGCGCTTGCGGACGTGCGTGATCGTGCGGCCGCCGGCGCCGAAGGCGAGCTCGGCCAGCGGGCGCTCACACAGGCCGTAGATGATGCCGTCGCGATCGACGAGGACGTCCTTGATCGTCTTCTGGACGTCGTGCGCGACGATGTTGATCTCGACGTCGACGCGCTCGAGGTCGTCGCGACCGAGATGGAGCTTGGTGACCATGAAGTCGCAGGTGGAATCGAACGCGACGGTGCGCTGGCCCGGCGGGCCGGCGTCGAAGATGTGGACCTTGTGGCCCGCGGCGGCGAGCGCCTCGACGTGTTGCCGGGACACGCCGATGTTCCACGTGCCGTGCTCGACGAGCTTGGCGCCGTGGCGCGCGAGGCGATCGAAGAACGCGAGGTCCGCATCGTCGGGCGCATCGAACAGCGCTTGCTCGAACGCGTCGGCCTCGGCCTCGCTCATCTCGCCGGTGAGGTAGGCGTCGAGCTCGTGGAGGCGGGTCATGACGCCACCTCCCAGAAGATCTTCTCGGCCATGCACGTGCGTAGGGCCTCGAGCGCGCGATGGCGAACGACGCGCACGTTGCCTTCGCTCATGGCCAGACGTTCCCCGATCTCGGCGGCGGAGTGGCCATCGATGTACGCGTGGCGGATGACGTCGCGGGAGCGCTGGCTGATCTGCGACAGGCAGTCCTCGAGTTGCGCGAACTGGTATCGAGCGAGCTCCGGCTCGTCTTCGAGCGATGCGAGCGCGGTCGAGAATTCGGCGAACAGCGCGGCGCGGCGCTCGGCGGTGCGCACGCGCTCGCGCGCGAGGTTGCGGCAGATGCCGAGCACGAAGCCGCCCATGCGCTCGGGATCGGCGATCGCGCCGCGACGCATGGCCTGGACGAAGCGCAGCATCGTCTCTTGCGTCAGCTCGTCGACCTCGGTGCCACGGAGGCGGCGGCGCCAGAACGTGCGCACGGCGGGAGCGTAGCGCCGGCACTGCGTGGCCTCGTCAGGTACAGCGAGCACGGCCATTTGCACCGACGCTAACAGAATCCGTGTAACGAAGCACCGGGTCGCGGCACTGGGGGCGGCATGAAGAAGATCCTGAAGCGCCTCGCCATCGGCGTCGCCGTGTTTCTGGTGCTCGGCACGTCAGCGGTCGCGATCGCGGTCGTCGCGCGCGAGAACCGCACCTTCGACGCGCCTTATCCCGAGCTTCGTGCCAGCAAGGATCCTGCGGTGATCGAGCGTGGTCGGTACCTGGTGACCGGACCTGCACACTGCACCGAGTGCCACGGCGCGGTCGGCGACCACGCGGCCGAGCGACACCTGGTCGGCGGCCTCGCGTTCGAGGTGCCGATCGGCACCGTGTACGCGCGCAACATCACACCCGACGTCGCGACCGGCATCGGCCGGTACACCGATCCGGAGATCGCGCGCGTGCTGCGGTATGGCGTGCATCCGAGCGGGCGTGCGGTGCTGCCGTTCATGCCGTTCACCGACATGACCGACGAGGATCTCACCGCTGTCATCTCGTACCTGCGCAGTCGACCCGCGATCGACCACCACGTGCCGTCGAACGACTTCAACCTGCTCGGCCGCGCCGCCAAGGCGTTCCTGCTCGAGCCGACCGGGCCGAAACACCCCGTGCGCGCACGCGTGACGCCGGGACCGACGGCCGAATACGGCGAGTACCTCGCGACCACGGTCGCGAACTGCAATGGCTGCCACACGCGGCGTAGCCTGCGCACGGGTGCGCCCGAGGGCGTCGCGTTCGCCGGCGGCATGACCGTCGAGTCGCACGAGGCGACGCCGAAGAAGTTCATCACGCCGAACCTGACGCCCGATCCAGAGACCGGCCACATCTACGCGTGGAGCGAGGACGCGTTCGTCGCGCGGTTCAAGGCCGGTGTCGCGACCGGCAGCCCGATGCCCTGGCAGGCGTTCGCCCGGATGACGGACGACGATCTGCGCGCGCTCTATCGCTATCTCCGCTCGCTCCCTCCCGCCCGTCTAGGCCAGGAGCTGTGACATGACGAGGATCCTGGTTGCCGGCGCCGCCGGTGAAGTCGGTCGTGCGGTCGTGAGCTCGCTCCTCGACCGAGCTGCGGAGGTGCGGGTGCTCGTCCATTCCACACCCGTCGACGGTGGCGAGCGCGTGCGCGGTGACCTCGGCGATCCCGGCTCGATCGCGCGCGCGCTGATCGACTGCGAGGCCGCGTGCTTCATCACGCCGCATCATGCGGATGAGGAGCGGCTCGGCCGCAACTTCGTGGACGCGTGCGAGGCTGCGCGGCTGCGCCGGCTCGTGTACGTGTCCGCGTATCACCCGCTCTCGCGCTCGCGCGTCGTGCAGCGGCTGCTCGACACCCTGATCGGTTTCGTGGGTCCCCACTATCGCGCGAAGCTGCGCGTCGAACGGCGCGTCCGGGGAACGACGCTGTCGCCGGTCGCGCTGTGCCCGACGAACTTCTACCAGAACGACGAGCTCGCGCTGCCCGAGATCCTGGCCGGGCTGTACCCGAACCCGATGGGCGACAAGGCGGTGAGCCGTGTCGACACCCGCGACATCGGGGACGCGGCGGCGCGTGCGCTGCTCGACGACGTCGAGGAGGGAGCGTATCCGGTCGTCGGGCCGCAGCCGTGGACCTCGGACCAGACGGCCGCCGCATGGAGCGAGGCGCTCGGGACGCCGGTGAGCTACGCCGGTGATGACATCGAGCGCTGGCGCCGCAGCGTCGGCGCCCGGATGCCCGCGGCGAAGGCGACCGACTTCGCGAAGACGTATCGGGTGATCCAGCGCTTTGGCATTCCGGCGAGCGCGCGCGCGATCGCGAGGACGACCGCGCTGCTCGGCCGGCCACCGCGCGACTTCAAGAGCTACGTGCGCGAGCAGGTCGAGCGGCTGCAGCACGCGCGCGCGAGCTGAGCGACGCCACGGGACCGCGGAATCCGACCGGGCCGATGCGAGCACGGAGCCGCGCGTCTGGTCCGTCGGGGCTACGAAGGCCGTACTTTCTGACGGTTGCGGCGCCGACGGAACGCGAGTCGACGACTCCGCCCTCGTGACGATATGAGGTCGCGATGCGATCTCTCACGCTCGCCCTGCTGGTGGTGGTGACGGCGTGCGCGTCCAGTCGCGTGCGCGGCGACGGCGACGACGATGGCTTCGACGCGGCCGGCGACGACGTCGACGGCGCCGGGCTGGACGATGCCGCCGTGGATGTGCCGCTGGACGCCACGCCGGTCACGCCCGACGCGCCCGACGCAGCGGACGTCGCGCCGTGCACGAGCACGAGCGGCGTCGAGACCATCCAGGAATGGCAGCAGCCCGACGGCGGGCGACTGACGGCGCCCCCCGCGCTCGCGCTCGGCCCCGATGGCGAGCTCGTGGCGGCATACAACGTCGACGCGGCGCCGCTGGTCCTGGCGACGCGCGCGCCCGGTGGCGCCTGGCCCGCGCTTGCGCTCGACACGAACGTCGGCAGCATGCCGTCGCTCGCGTTCGCGCCGGACGGGACCCTGCACGTCTGCTACGTGTGGGCCCGGCCGTTCGAGCGGGGACCGTTGAAGTGCGCGTCGCGGCCGCCGGCCGGCTCGTGGTCGACGGTGACGGTCGACCAGAATCCCGTCCGCGCGCCGTCGGTGACGATCGACCCGTTCGGCCGCCTGAACGTCAGCTACTCGCGTGACGAGGGCGTCGCCGTCGCGCAGCAGTCTTCCGGCGGCGGATGGTCGACGTACGTGATGACGGTCGGCGCCGTCGACGGCACGTCGCTCGCCTACAGCGTGCAGGGCAGAGAGCATGTCGTGTGGAGCATGTGGTCCGGTGGCTGGCCGGCGATCTTCGAACGCGCGACCGGCCTCGTCGACGGCGACTTCGCCTGGGTCACGCCGCGCTCGCTCGCGGTCGACGGCGCCGGGCGCGTGCACGTCGCGTTCGCGAGCAACAACACGCTGGCGGTGACGTACGCGTATCGCGACGCCGACAACGTCTGGCACTACGAGCGCGACCTCGACGGCGACGGCGAGATCGTCCCGTGGTCGATCGCGCTCGCGACCGGCGAGGGCGGCGCGGTGCACGTCGCCTACTACGCGCGGCAGGCGCAGCTCGGTCAGCCGAACGAGGTCCGCCTCGCGACGCGTGCGCCGGGCGGCGGCTGGTCGACCGAGGTGCTCCACCGCTCGCCCGACTACTACCCGCGCGTCATCGCCATGACGGCCCGCGACGGCGCCGTTCACGTGGCGTTCGATTCGGCGACCTTCGGTCCGCCGTACCTCCGGCACGTGTACTACGCGCGTCGCTGCAGCGCGGCGGATCCCCCCTGACTTACTGCGTTATTCTGAAAAAAGGCGTGTGATGACAAGGCATTGACAAGCCAGGGCGCCAATTTACAGATTGACAAGCCGACCTCTGGTGCTTCACAACAAGAGGTATGGCGAGGAAGATCGAGAACGTCGTCGTGCTCGGCGCCAACGGCGCGATGGGGTCCGGTTCGGGCTCCGTGTTCGCGGCCGCTGGCATCCGCACGGTGTTCCTGGCGCGCACGCGCGACAAGGCCGAGGCCGGCCGCGCGCGCGCCGAGCAGATGGTCAAGTCGACCGCGATCTCGCGGTTCATCGAGGTCGGCGACTACGACGCGCTCGAGGCCGAGGTCGCGAAGGCCGACCTCGTGTTCGAGGCGGTCGCCGAGGACCTCGCCGTCAAGCGCGAGGTGTTCGCCCGCGTCGACAAGGCGCGCAAGCCCGACGCGATCGTCGCCACCGTGTCGAGCGGCCTCTCGATCGCCGCGATGTGCGCGGGCCAGAGCGACGGCTTCCAGAAGCACTTCCTCGGCATCCACTTCTTCAACCCGCCCAACGTGATCGTCGGCTGCGAGCTCATCGCGCACGCCGGCACCGACCCGGGCGTCGTCGCGTTCGTGCGCGACCTCCTCGCCGGGCCGCTCGGCCGCGAGGTCGTCGAGACCACCGACACGCCGGCGTTCGCCGGCAACCGCGTCGGCTTCAAGGTCCTGAACGAGGTCGCCCAGCTCGCCGAGGAGCACGGCGTCGCGTTCATGGACGCGCTCATCGGCCCGCACACCGGGCGTGCGATGACGCCGCTCGTCACCGTCGACTTCGTCGGCTGGGATGTGCACCAGGCGATCGTCGACAACCTGTACGCCAACACCAAGGACGAGGCCCACGCCGCCTTCGCGCTGCCCGCGTACATGCAGAAGCTCATCGCCGCCGGCCACCTCGGCAACAAGACCAGGGCCAAGGGCGGCTTCTTCCGCACCGAGGGCAAGGGCAAGGACGCCGTCCGCCTCGTCGTCGATCCGAAGACGCTCGACTACCGCCCGGTCACCGAGAACGCCCGGCCGTTGCCGCCCGTCGTCGGCCAGATGAAGGCGCTCATCCGCGTCGGGCGTTACCAGCAGGCGATGGACGCGATGTGCGAGGCGACCGGCCCCGAGGTCGAGCTCATGCGCAAGGTCGTGCTCGGCTACGTGAGCTACGGCCTCGCCCGCGTCGGCGAGGTCGTCGCCCGCCCGCGCGACGTCGATCGCATCATGGGCTTCGGCTTCAACTGGGCGCCGCCCAGCGTGCTCGCCGACGCGATCGGCGCGCGCCGCCTCATCGGGCTGCTCGATCGCGCGCGGCTGCTCGTGCCGCGCGTCGTCGTCGAGGCCGCCGAGAAGAACCTCAACCTGTTCGACGAGCCCGAGGTCGACCGCGGGCGCTTCTTCGTCGCCGCCTGAGCTGGAACCCCAAGGAGAACATCATGACCGCACCCGTCTACATCCTCGGTGGCTTCCAGACCGACTTCGCCCGCAACTGGACGAAGGAGGGCAAGCACATCGCCGCCATGATCCGCGAGGCCGTCGCGGGCGCGCTCGCCGCGACCGACGTCTCGCCCAGGGAGATCGAGGTCGGCCACGTCGGCAACTTCGCCGCCGAGCTCTACTCGATGCAGGGCCACCTCGGCGCGTTCCTCGTCGACGTCGATCCCGCCTTCTCGGGCCTGCCGACCGGCCGCCACGAGGCCGCGTGCGCGTCGGGCTCGATCGCGCTCCTCGCCGCGTCGGCGGAGATCGAGGCCGGTCGCTACGACTGCGCGCTCGTCGTCGGCGTCGAGCAGATGAAGACCGTGTCGCCGGCGATCGGCGGCGACTACCTCGGCACCGCCGCCTGGTACGAGCTCGAGGCCAAGGGCGTCGAGTTCCCGTTCCCCAAGCTGTTCGGCAAGCTCGGCGACGAGTACGACCGCCGCTACGGTCTCGACGACAAGCACCTCGCGCACATCTCGGCGGTCAACTACGCCAACGCCAAGCGCAACCCCAAGGCGCAGACCCGCACCTGGTACATGAACGAGGAGCACGCGTGCTCCACGTCGTCGTACAACGCGGTGATCGGCGGCCGCATCAAGGTGAGCGACTGCTCGCAGGTCACCGACGGCGCCGTCGCCGTCGTGCTCGCGTCGGCGAAGTTCGCCGAGGCGTACGCGAAGCGCCAGGGTCGCCGCCTCGAGTCGGTGCCCCGCATCCAGGGCTGGGGCCACGCGACGGCGCCGCTCACGTTCGACGCCAAGGTCGCCGAGAGCAAGGACCAGCCGTACGTCCTGCCCCACACGCGGCGCGCGATCACCGACGCGTACCGCCGCGCCGGCATCGCCGACTGCTGGGCGCTCGACGGCATCGAGACCCACGACTGCTTCACGACGTCGGAGTACATGGCGATCGATCACTTCGGGCTCACCAAGCCCGGCGAGTCGTGGAAGGCGATCGAGGAAGGCGTCATCGACTTCGGCGGCAAGCTGCCGATCAACCCGTCGGGCGGCCTCATCGGCGCCGGCCACCCCGTCGGCGCGACCGGCGTGCGCCAGCTCCTCGACGCCTCGCTGCAAGTGACGCACAAGGCCGGCAACTACCAGATCGCCAACGCTCGCCGCTTCGCGACCCTCAACATCGGCGGCAGCGGCACCACGAGCGTCGTCTTCGTCGTCGGCGCCTGAGCGACGGGGAACAGGCGCGGGGCCGCGCTCACCCGGCTCGCGCTCGGTCGAGCGAGGCGGCGAGCTCGCCGAGGTCGTCGGCGGTGCGCACGGCCCGGGCGACGTGGCGCAAGACGTCGCGTTCGCCGTCGCGGATGATCTGGCACGTGGCGCGCCACGCGGGATCTCCCTGCGCGGGCGGCGCCGCGTCGATGCGCGCCACGGTCTCGTCGGCGGCGCCGGCGAGGGCGTCGAGGATGGTGCGCAGCTCCACGTGCCCGCCGCGACGCGCGAACCCCTTCATCGCGAGCTCGAACCGGCGATCGAGGCAGAGCCCGATCTCGTACGCGCGATCCACCGGCGGCCCGGCGTGGAGCTCGACCTCGTCGTCCCGGTTGTCTTCGGCGGCGAAGCCATATCCGGCGATGAGGCGGGCGTTGGAGTGGGCTCCGTAACTGATGTGGATCTCCTCTCCCGTGGGGATCGCGCGGTCGGCGCGGATCTCCAGGCATCGCGACGCCGCCACGTAGGCGAAGCTCGCGTTGGGCCGTCCGTGATCGAAGAGATCGGCGATCGGGGCGAGACCGCGTACGCTGCCGTCTTCGTCGTCGATCCGGAACGACCGGCTGTTCGCCACCTGCTTGCCCCACGTCAGCTCGGCGAGCGACGGCGCCGCGAGCTCGCTGGCGAGCTCGCCGAGCAGCTGATGGTCGTCCGCCAGGTCCGACGCCTCGCGCGAGATCAGGTGCAGCGCGCGCGTCGCGGTGAGCGCGGCCAGATCGGCGGGGCTGCGCTCGGACGGCATCCACGCATAGGAGGTGGGGAGCGCGTCGAGGTACGGCTTCCACGGACTACCCGGATGATCACGCTCGCGGGCGAGCCAGACCGCCATCGGGAGGCGGCGACTGTGGAACATGCCCGCGACCCGACGTAGCTCCGTCCCCATCGGCGTCGCCGCCATGTCGACGTCCGTGATCAACATGCGGCGCGGAACGCTGACGATCGGCTCGCCACACGCGATGCGACGGCACGCGAACGCGCTGCGATTGCCGGTGTGGTCGACGCGGATCTCGAGCGGATCGAAGTAGATCCCGCCGGCGCTTCCCCACGCCAGGAGCGCGTCGAGCGCGTCGCCGCTCACCGCGGCAGCTCGTCGGCGATCATGAGGATGTAGCTGCGGACGAGGCAGTCGGCGCCGCGCGAGAGGATGTCCATGGACGTCGCGGCGCGCCGCCAGGTCCAGGGCGCGGGATCGTCGAGGTAGGGCGTGGCGCGCTCGGGGAGCTGGAGCACGGCGTCGAGGACGGCGCGCTCGCCGGCGTGCACGGTGGCG
>JAIOII010000558.1 GCA_019912685.1 Kofleriaceae bacterium | reverse complement strand
GCGGTCGCCGCTCGCGCGGCGGGGCGCGGCGGCCGGCGCCGACAGGGCGCGGCGGATGATCGCGGGCACGTCGAGGATGAGCGCGCAGCGATCGCCGAGCAGCGTGGCGCCGCCCACGCACGGGACGCCGGCCAGGAGCGGGCCGAGCGACTTGATCACGATCTCCTTCTTGCCGAGGAGGTGATCGCACACGAGCCCGTAGGTCACGCCGCCCTGCTCGGTGAAGACGATGTGGAGCTGCTCGGGCTGACCGTGATCGTCGAGGTCGAGCACGCTCTCGAGCCGGATGAGCGGCACGTGCTTGCCGCGGACCTCGACGACCTCGCGTTCGCCGACCAGGCGCACGTCACCGGGTGCGATGACGAGGACGCGGAGCACGGCGTCGAGCGGGATGGCGAACGTCTCGCCGCCCGCGCGGGCGAGGAGGACCTGGATGATCGCGAGGGTCAGCGGCAGCTTCAGCACGAAGGCGCTCCCTTGGCCGGGGGTGGACTCGACGTCGATCGTGCCCTTGAGGCGCGTGACGATGGTGGTGCGGACGACGTCCATGCCGACGCCGCGGCCGGAGACGTGGCTCACCGTCGCGGCGGTGGAGAAGCCGGCGCGGAAGATGATCTCGAGCGCGGCGCGGTCGTCGAGGGCGTCGGCCTCGTCGGCGGTCATGAGGCCCTTCTCGACCGCCTTGGCGCGCAGCCTGGCCGGGTCCATGCCCTTGCCGTCGTCGGCGATGCGGATCTCGACCTGGTTGCCGCGGTGCGAGGCCGACAGGCGCACGACGCCCTCGGCCGGCTTGCCGGCGGCGACGCGCGCGTCGGGCGCCTCGATGCCGTGATCGACCGAGTTGCGCACGAGGTGCATGAGCGGTTCGTCGAGCGCCTCGACCAGCAGCTTGTCGAGCTCGGTGTCCTCGCCGGCGAGCTCGAGGCGCGCGCGCTTGGCGAGCGAGGCCGCGAGGTCGCGCACCGTGCGCACGTGCTTCTTGAAGATGCCGCCGATCGGCACCATGCGCAGGCGCATGACCTGCTCGCGCAGCTCGGCGGAGATCGCGTCGAGCCGGTCGGCGCCGTGGTCGAGCTCGCCGCTCACGTCGCCGAGCACGCGCTCGATGCGCGACAGGTCGTCGGAGAGGTGGGCGAGGCCCTGCCGCAGCGGCACGACGCCGTCGACGGCCGTCCGCACGCCCGAGACGCGCCGCGCGAGGACGCGATCGGTGGCGAGCTCGCCGCCGATCGACGAGAGCGACGCGATCGCCGCGCGCAGGTCGTCGCGGCCGAGCACCAGCTCGCCGACGAGGTTGAGCAGGCGGTCGAGCTTGTCGAAGTCGACGCGAATCGTCGCCTTCGCCGCCGCGGCGGCGGCGGCGTGGACGGCGGACGTGTCGGCACCCTTCGACTCGCCGCTTCGCGGCTCGCTCAGGGCGAGCGGAGGGGGAGCAACGGCGATGCCGCCCGACGTCGGGTTGCGCAGGCGCGTCACGACCGGGCCCGGATCCACGGTCACCGGCTGCCGCGCGCGCGCCTGCTGGAGCATGGCGCGGAGCGCGTCCATCGCGGCGAGGAGCGCGTCGACGACGGGGCCGTCGACCGCGCGTCCGGCGTCGCGCACCTGGCCCACGAGATCCTCGGCGGCGTGCGCGAGCTGGTTCACGGGGCCGAGCCCGACCATCGCGGAGCTGCCCTTCACCGTGTGCAGATCGCGGAACACGTCGCGCACCAGATCCGCGTCGTCGGGGCGCCGCTCGATCTCGACGAGCTTGCCCGCGAGATCCTCGAGCCGCTCGCCGGCCTCGTCGAAGAAGAGGTCGATCATGTCGTCGTCGACCGTCGGCACCCACGTGTACGCGCCCGACGGCGCGGGCGCCGCCGGCGCCTCGACC
>JAIOII010000557.1 GCA_019912685.1 Kofleriaceae bacterium | reverse complement strand
TCGGGCGCGGCGTACGGCCAGGTCCCCGCCACCGAGCCATCGTGCGGCTCGTCCTCGAGCCGGCCGGCGATCCCGAAGTCGAGCAAGACCGCGCGGTCGCCGGCGACGAGCACGTTCGCCGGCTTGACGTCGCGGTGGACGAGCCCGGCGGCGTGGAGCGCGTCGAGGCCGAGCGCGAGGTGACCGAGGACGCGACGCAGCCGGGGCTCGTCGAAGCGCGGCGCCGGGCGCTCGTCCGGTGGAGGCGGGCGCACGAAGGGATCGGGCTCGACCCCGTCGAACGCACCCCAGCGCGTCGCGGTCATCGCGCTGGTCGAGCCCGTCTCCTCGGCGGGCGGCGGATCGGCCCGGCGCCCGCGCACGTACGTGAACAGATCGACGCCACGCAGGAGCTCCATCGTGAAGAACCAGGTGCCGTCGACCTCGACCAGATCGTCGAGCGCGATCAGGTGCGGGTGGCGCACGTCGCGCAGCGTCCGGAACTCGCGCTTCAGGTGCAGCACCCGCTGCGGGCTCACCTCGAGCAGCGTCTTCAGCGCGACGGCCACCCCGCGCTCGCGATCGAACGCCTCGTACACGCACCCCATGCCGCCGCGCCCGAGCGTCGCGACGTACTCGAAGCGCGGCGTCACCGGGAAGCCGGAGGGGAACGGCTGCAGGGGCGGCGCCATGCCTGCCGGCGGAGCATATCAGGGACCAGCGGCGCCGCCGGCGTTCGCCCCGTGGCTCCAGCCGACGGATCGTTGGCTCCAGCCAACAGGTGCCCGCGCGCAGGCCCGGCGGCGTGGCCTGGCGCGGTGGAACGCCGCTTGCGAAGGGGCGGTGCCGGATGCACGCCGTACACCTGCTGCGCGATCGCGCGGCGCTCACGCCTCACCGCGAGGCACTCCTCGAGCTCGCGACCGGACGCCGCTTCACCTACGCGGCGCTCGACGCACGCGCCAACCGCGCGGCCCACGTCCTGCGCGAGCGCTTCGCCGTCGGGCCCGGCGATCGCGTCGCCGTGCTCGCCGACAACTCGGCGGCGTTCGTCGAGCTCTTCTTCGCCGCGACCAAGCTCGGCGCGATCCTCGTGCCGCTCAACTGGCGCCTGGCCGCGCCCGAGCTCGCGTTCATGCTCGCCGACGCGACGCCCGCGGTCCTCGCGTGCGGCGCCGCCGCTCACGGGCGAGGACCCGTGCTGCATCCTCTACACCTCCGGCACGACCGGCCACCCCAAGGGCGCCGTGATCCCGCACCGGCAGCTCCTGTGGAACTGCATCAGCACGGTCGCGAGCTGGGGGCTCACCGAGCGCGACGTGTCGCCGGTGTTCACGCCGCTCTTCCACGCCGGCGGCCTGTTCGCGTTCCTCACGCCGCTCGTCTACGCCGGCGGCCGCATCGTGCTGGCCCGGCGCTTCGACGGCGAGGCCGATCTGCGGACCATCGAGCGCGAGCGCTGCACCGTGATCCTCGGCGTGCCGACGATCTTCCACCTGTGGCGCGAGGGCGCCGCCTACCGCGGCGCCGACTTCGGCGCCGTGCGCTTCTTCATCACCGGCGGCGCGCCGTGTCCCGCGAACCTGCTCGACGCGTGGCGGGCGGAGAAGGGCGTGGTGATGCGCCAGGGCTACGGCCTCACCGAGGTCGGGCCGAACTGCTTCGCGATGACCGACGAGGACTCGGTCGCGAAGTCGGGCTCGGTCGGCCGGCCGATCTTCCACCTCGAGGCGCGGCTCGTCGGCGGCGGCGACGTCGGTGAGCTCGCGCTCCGCGGCCCGCACGTGTGCGCCGGCTACTGGCGCCGCCCCGACGCCACCGCCCACGCGCTGCGCGACGGCTGGTTCCACACCGGCGACATCGTCCGCCGCGACGGCGACGGCTTCCACCACGTGGTCGGTCGCGCCAAGGACATGATCATCAGCGGCGGCGAGAACGTCTACGCCGCCGAGGTCGAGGCCGTGCTGCTCGATCACCCGGCGGTCGCCGAGGCGGCGCTGGTCGGCGCGCCCGACGAGACGTGGGGCGAGGTCGGGGTCGCCGCCGTCATCTCGCGCCCCGGGGCGCACGCCAGCGCGGACGAGCTGCTCGCGTTCTGCCAGGGTCGCCTCGCGCGCTTCAAGATCCCGCGGCGCATCGTCTTCGTCGACGACTTCCCGCGCACGGCGCTCGGCAAGCCGCAGAAGGCGGCGTTGCGGCGCCAGGTCGTCGAGGTCGCGTCGTGACCGCGCGCGCCGTCCCCGATCGCAGCGGCGAGCTCGACGATGCGCGCACCGGCTGGCGCATCCACTGGGACCACTTCGGCCGGCGCGGGCACGACCGCGAGCGCGGGCGCGAGACCATCGTGTTCATGAACGGGCTCGGGATGGCGACCGACGCCTGGTACACGTCGGTGCCGCGGGTCCACCCCGAGTTCGACGTGCTCCTGTTCGACTATCCGGGGCAGGGCCGCTCGACCCGGCGCGACGACCCTTGCACCATCCCGCAGATCTGCGAGCTGGTGGCGCGGATCCTCGATCGCCTCGAGATCGATCGCGTCCACACCCAGGGCGTCTCCTACGGCGGCTTCGTCACCGCCGACTTCGGCCGGCTGTTCCCGGATCGCGTGCTCACCCAGACCCTGTCCGGGGTCCTCCTGTCGTCCACGCACAGCTTCCGCATGTACCAGGAGCTGTCGCTCGCCTTCTACGCCCAGGGCGCCGCCGCCTTCGACCTCTACACGCGTTACCTCTACGAGAAGATCTTCAGCGAGCGCTTCCTCACCCGCATCCACGACAAGGTCGAGCGGATGCGGACGAAGTTCCACGACAGCTACCGCGACCAGACGTACTGCCTGACGCGCCTCACCGAGGCGCAGGACGCGCTCCTCGCCGCCTTGCCGGAGCACCTCGACGGCTATCGCGCGGTGACGGCGCCGACCGTGGTGATCGCCGGCGAGCACGATCGCGCGGTGCCGGCGTGGATGCAGGAGGCGCTCGCCGCGATCTACCCGGCGTCCCGGTTCGTGCTCTTGCCGGGCTGCGGCCACCTGACGTACTTCGAGGAGCCCGACGCGTTCTGGGGCCACCTGCGGGCGCTCGCGCGCGCGAAGTCGATCGCCTACCGGACGGAGGCGTGAGATGGAGCTCCAGCTCTCCGACGGCGGGACGCTGTACTACGAGGTCCACGGCGATCGCGGCGCGCCGCTCGTGTTCCTGAACGGCGCGATGTCGACGACCGTCGCCTGGGCGGCGCTCGTGCCGCTCGTCAGCCGCCATCACCGCCTCGTGCTCGTCGACTTCCGCGACCAGGGCCGATCGTCGCGGCTGCCCGCCGGGTATCCGGCGACGCGGCACTGCGCCGATCTGATCGAGCTGTTCGATCACCTCGGGGCCGCCCAGGTCGATCTGCTCGGCATCTCGTACGGCGGCCACGTGGCGATGGCGCTGGCGCGGCGCCACCCGCGCCGGCTGCGCCGCCTCGTGCTCGCGTCGATCACGCCGCGCCCGAGCGCGCACCTCCTGGCTGCCGGCGGCGCGTGGGAGGCGATCGCGGGCCACCGGGATGGCGCCGCGTTCCTCGCCGCATGCAATCCGCTCGTCTACTCGCGGCGGTTCCACGAGCGCCACGGCGAGCTGCTCCGCGCGCGCCAGCGGGCCGCCGCCGACGCGCTCGACGCGGCCTGGTTCGACGCGTTCCTCCGCATCTCGGCGAGCGCGCGCGCGTTCGATCACGGCGACGACCTCGCCGCGATCGCGGCGCCGACCCTCCTCCTGTGCGGCGACGAGGACGCGCTCACGCCGCCCGATCTCGTGTTCGCGATGGCCGACCGGATCCCCGATTGCACCGCGCTCGCCATCCCCGGCGCCGGCCACGGCCTGATGATCGAGCAGCCCCGCGCCTTCGCCGCCGCGGTGCTGGGGTTCCTCGCCCTCGATCCGACGTGAGCCGCCTGTTGGCGGCGGGCACCGGCGGGCGCTGGTCCGCGGCTTGCGTTGCCGGCCGTGATGCAACACACCGCCGACGTGCCGTGGTGGCGAGAGCCGACCCGGGCGCAGTGGACGACCTTCTCCGCGGCCTGGGCCGGCTGGGTCCTCGACGGCTTCGACTTCACGATCTACCTGCTCGTCGCGCCCGAGATCGCCGCCGAGTTCGGCGTGAGCGTCACCGCGGTGATGGGATCGCTCACGCTGACCTTGCTGGTGCGGCTGCTCGGCGGGTTCGCGGCGGGCGCGCTCGCCGATCGCTACGGCCGCAAGCTGCCGCTGATGCTGTCGCTGCTCTGGTTCGCCGTCTTCGACGGCCTCGTCGCGCTCGCGCCGACGTTCGCGTGGGTGCTCGTCCTGCGGACCCTGTTCGGGTTCGGGATGGGCGCGGAGTGGACGGCGGGCTCGACGCTGGCCATGGAGAACTGGCCGGCGCGCAGCCGGGGCATCGCGTCCGGCATCCTGCAGGGGAGCTGGGCGATCGGGTTCCTGCTGGCGGCGCTGGCGTCGGCGGTGGTGGTGCCGGCGTGGGGATGGCGCGCCCTGTTCGTGATCGCGACCGTGCCCGCGCTGCTCGCGCTGCCGATCCGCTGGTGGG
>JAIOII010000556.1 GCA_019912685.1 Kofleriaceae bacterium | reverse complement strand
GCCGCACCTGGTCGCGCGCACGCTCACGCTCGCGGCGCGCGCGCCTTGACCCCGGCGAGCCAGTCGAGCAGGAGCGCGCGCACGCTGCCGTCCTCCTCGCTCTCCGGCGGCGTCTCGGCCATCGCCTCGGCGAGGAGCGTGCGCGCGCGATGGAGCCGGCTCTTGATCGTCCCCGGCGGCACCTCGAGCACGGCGGCCAGCTCGTCGACGCCGAGCTCCTCCCAGTAGTAGAGCTCGACGAGGAGCTGGAGCTCCAGCGGGAGGCGCTGGAGCGCACCGACGAGGCTGCGCTGCTCGGCGCGGTACTCGGTAAGGGTCGACACGCCGGGAGACAGGTCGGCGATGCCGCTCTGGCTGAAGTCGGCCGGCTGCGCGCCGTGGCGCACGCGGCCGCGGATGTGCTCGAAGAGGACGTTGCGCGCGATGCCGAACAGGAACGCCCGGAACCCGCCCTCGGCGCGATAGCTCTTCACCGCCTCGGCGCAGGCGAGGAACGTGCGCTGCACCAGGTCCTCGCGGGCGTCGGGCGCCTTGGTGGCGAAGAACCGCTCGATCGCGTCGAAGTGGCGCTCGATGAGCGCCTCCCCTGCGGTCCGATCACCGTCCCGCCACGCACCGAACTGGCGGTCGTCGTCGGTCATCGTTCGATTCTATCCGATGGCCGTGAACCGAACCGGCGGCTTCGTCACGTGAGGGCATGAAGCGAAACCTCGTCCTCGTCATGTCGCTCCTCGTGCCTGCGTGCCTGTCCGGCGAGGAGGAGCCGGGCCCCGCCGCCATCCGCGGCGCCCCCACGCCCACCGCCTGGCCGCTCGGCGGCCGCGAGGTCTCGTTCGCGCAGGTGACCTTCGTGCGCGACGGAGCCGCGCTCCGATCCGCATGGGGCGAGATCGCGATCGACCCGAAGGCCGTCGAGCGCCGGACGGGCCTCGCGACGGGTTACGTCAGCGCGCGCACCGCCGATCGCTGGCTCGTGCTCAACCTGCCCGTCGACGCGAACCCTGCCGCGAAGTACCCGCCGCGCGTCGCGGCGCGGCGGCCGCCACCGCCGACCTTCATCCCGCCGGTGCGCACGTCGTTCGATCTCGGCACCGACCGCCCGAAGACGACGCTCGACGTGCAGGTCGTCGTCACGGCGACGCCGCTCGTGGCCGCGCACCTCGCGACGTTCGCGAGCCAGCCGGTCACGCCGTTTCCGGTGTCGCCCGTCGAGGAGGACTGGGAGACCGGCATCCTGCCGCCGGACGCGCCGCCGCCGAGCGACTTCGCGCCGCCGCCGCCGCTGCCGCCGTGGGTGCCGACCGAGCTCGACGCCGAGCACTGGGAGTGGACCCAGCCGTTCGAGCACAACGTCGACGCCGCCAAGAACCAGTGCTCGAACGCCGCGCTCGCCAACGGCCTCGCGTACCTCGACGCGTACTTCGCGCTCCCGGTCCCGCACCACCTGTTCAAGGGCGTGTTCGAGTACAACACGCTGTCCCTGCCCGGCATGCTCGATCTGTATGCGCAGCGCAAGAACGTGACCGGGCTGTGCGCCGGCAGCGGCAACAACGCGTGCGCCGACGACGACAGCGGCGGCGTCATGGACGCCATCTACGGCTACGTCGGGGCGCAGTCCGCGCTCGACGACATCGCGATCCACCACCAGGGTGGCGAGGGCGGCAACCTGGACGAGCAGTACCCGGGCGCGTGCCCGGCGCTGCCCGACGATGGTCCGGTGAGCGACCTCGCCGGCGACGAGGTCACGTTCGACTGGCTCTGCGATCGCATCGCCAACGGCGACGCCGTCCACCTCACCCGCTACACGTACGACTACGAGTCGTGGCCGGCGTACCCCGGCGCGCCGCTCGTCGCGGTGACGGCGCACGCCGTGCGCGCCTACGCGTGCGGCAAGGACCTGGGCATCCCGTACGTGCGCGTGCTCCACGACAAGCAGCAGGATCGATTCGAGGGCGACGACGATCCGGTGTGCACGGCGCGCAACGGCGGGTCGAGCTGGGAGGTCTGGTGGCTCGCCGACATCGACGACGACGGGAAGCTGAACATCAACTACAGCGAGTTCTTCCAGCTCGAGAACGCGATCGCGATCGAGGTGCTGTGAGCGCGGTCGGCCCGTCGCCCGGCAGCGTCAGCGCGTGAGCCGGTACTGCAGCACCACCCGGCCCTGGACGATGCCGCCGGCCGGGACCTCGAGGGTGGCCCGCCAGCGATCGCGAAGCAGCTCGCCCGCGCGGGTCTCGTGGAGCACGGTCGGTCGCACGACGCCGCGCAGAGGCTCCTCGACGAGGACGACCACGTCGCGCGCGCCGCGGTTGGCGACCGAGTAGGCGAGCTCGTCGACCAGCAGCCGGCCGCCGAGGTCGCGGCCGAGCTTGCGGCGGTAGCCGACCAGGTCGGGCTCGAGGGCGAGCGGCACGCGCACGGCGCCGCCCTCGTCGGCCGCGC
>JAIOII010000058.1 GCA_019912685.1 Kofleriaceae bacterium | reverse complement strand
CCTCGATCTCGTCCGCCGTGAGCGCGCGCGGCCGCGCGAACGCGCCGGCGAAGCCGCGGACCGGAACCGGCGACGGCGCGACCGGCACCGGCGTCAGCCGCCGCGGGCTCTGGCGGCCGGCGTGGTTGAGCTGCATCCATGGATGTGCGCCGCCGGCCTGCGCCGCCGTGGCCCAGCGCGTGAGCGCGGCCAGGTGACGATCGTCGGTGACGACGACGTTGCCCGCCTCGCCGCGCCCCGCCGGATCCACGATCACATGGCCCGTGATGAGGAGCCCTGCGCCGCCACGGCCCCACCTCTCGTACACGCGGACGAGCGCGTCGGTGGGCGCGCCGGTCTCGGGATCTCCGAGGACCTCACTCATGGCTGCCTTCGCGAAACGGTTGGGAAGTGAGACGCCGGAGGGCAGGACCAGGGGAGCCGCGAGCGGGGAGCCAGACATGCGGAGGACAGTAGACCGATCGTCATAATCATGCGAGCAGAAAATATACTGTTCGACATAATCTGACGGGAGCGTCAACGCTCGGACGTCAGAAGTGACTGTGCAGAGGGCTACTACATGTGTGATTCCAAATATTTATTCGCTAGACACCGCTGGCCCAACCAGTGCAATCTGGATCCAGGCATGAGGGGCACCATGTCAACGATCTCGCTGCGCGCGTTCCTGAGCACGGCCGTCCTGGGCATCACCACCGCCGCGTGCGTCGATGCGCCGGACGACGTCATCGACACGACGTCGGACGTCGAGAAGCAGACCGTCTTCTCGACGAACCAGGTGCTCGTGCTCGAGCTCGGCAAGGGCGAGGTGACGCCGCTGCCGCCGCTCGTCACCAACGGCACGTACCAGCTCGCGTCGTCGGTGGACGTCGAGGCGCAGCAGCTCCTGCCCGCCACCGCGTACGAGGCGGTGCAGATCCTCCAGGGCCTCCGCGACGACCCGGCCGAGACGCTCTTCGATCTCGCGGAGGATGCGGGCGTGCCCGCGGTCGGCACGATCCGCGACGCGCTGCCGTCGGCCCTCGAGTCGCGGCTCTACGGCTGGATCGACGGCTACATCCAGGGCGTCACCACCGGTGACGGCACGATCGCGCAGGTGATCGACGGCGTCGTGAGCGCGGCGCAGACGGACATCGCGCACCTCGGCCTCGACTCGACCCTCTCGATCACCGACGGCGCCGGGGTGCACCGCCTCGACACCGTGACGCTCGAGCTCCAGGGGCAGTCGCTCTCGTACGACGTGGCGCCGCTCGCCAGCGTCGGCGTCGAGCTCGAGGTGCCGGTGACCGCGACGGTCGACGCGACCAACGGGCTCGCCCTCGGCGCGCACGGCTTCGGCTTCCCGTACGGCAAGATCGCGTGGCGCGCGATCGAGGATCAGGTGAGCGCGCGCTACGGCACCGACCTGCGCGGCCTGCTCGGCCGCCAGGTCGACTGCGCGGGCATGGCCGCGTACGTGGCGAGCCGCTGCTACCTCGGCGTGTGCGTCGGTCACGAGAGCGAGCTGAATTCGATCTGCGAGGCGGGCCTCGACTACGCCGTCCAGAAGGTGCGCGAGAAGGTCGAGTCGGCGCAGGTGCAGCCGCTCGCGCTCGACGCGGGCACCGCCACCATGTACGACGCGAACCTCTCCGACAACGTGTGCTCGGTGATCGAGGGCGGCGTGTGGTCCGCGCGCCTCGACGTCGGCAACGGCCTCCGCGCCGCGCCCGCGACCTTCACCGGCGCGCGCTGAACCGTCGCCGAGCAATCGCCGAGCAATCGCCGATCAGTCGTCGATGCGCTGGCCGAACCAGAGGCCGATCGCGGCCTCGTCCTCCGGCCGGCAGAACACGTAGGCGTGATCGCCGGGCTCGAAGCGCAGGTTGCCGCGGGCGGGGAGCAGGTGGGTTCCGCGCACGACCATCATCACGGCGGCGTCGTCGGGAAACGGGATCTCGGCGAGCGACGCGCCCGCGACGGCCGCGCGGGGATCGACGTGGTAGCAGGCGACGCGTGCGTCGAGGTTCGCCATCGACGTGATCTCGAGCGAGGCCTCGGGTGGCGGCGGCGCCGGTTGCTCGAGGCCGACCAGCCGCGTCGCGAGGCGCACGGTGCTCGCCTGCAGCGCGATGTTCACCACGACGACGAAGAAGACGATGTTGAAGAGGCGGTCGGCCTCGGGCACGCCGATGAGCATCGGGTACGTCGCGAGCACGATCGGCACGGCGCCGCGCAGGCCGACCCAACCGACGTACGCGATCTCGCGCCGCGGGTACCGGAAGGGGACGAGGCACAGCGCGACCGCGATCGGGCGGGCGGCGAAGACGAGCACCGCGGTGAGGGCGAGGGCGACCGGCGCGACGTCGAGCAGCTGCGACGGGAACACGAGGAGCCCGAGCGTCAGGAAGAGCGCGACCTGCGAGGACCACGCGAGGAAGTCGTGGACGCGGCGGAGCCCGTTGCGGTCGGGGAGCGGGCGGTTGCCGAGGACGAGGCCGCACACGTAGACCGCCAGGAACCCGCTGCCCCACCCGATCGTCGCCGCGCCGTACGAGATCGCGGCGCTCGCGGCGGTGACGACGGGGAGGAGCCCGGCGGCCGCCGGCGGCAGCCGCAGCAGCGCATGGCGGCAGCCGATGCCGACGCCGAGCCCGACCGCGGTGCCGATCGCGAGCTGCACCGGCACCTGCCAGGCCAGCGACGCGAAGGAGAGGCTCCCCGTCAGCGCGAGCTCGGCCATGGCGACGGTCAGGATCACCGCCATCGGATCGTTCAGCCCCGACTCCATCTCGATCGTCGCGCTGACGCGCTGCTGGAGGTTCAGCCCGCTACCGCGGAGGACCGAGAAGACCGCCGCCGCGTCCGTCGACGACACGACCGCGGCGAAGAGCAGCGCCTCGGTCCAGCTGAGGCCGAGGAGGCGGCCCACGCCGCCGAGGATGACCGCGGTGAAGAAGACGCCGAACGTCGCCAGCACGATCGCCGGCCGCAGGTGCGCGCGCACGCGATCGAAGCGCGTCGAGATGCCGCCGTCGAAGAGGATGAGCACCAGCGCGATCGTGCCGATGCGATAGGCGAGCACGTGGTCGTCGAAGTAGACGCCGCCGACGCCCTCCGAGCCGGCGAGGACGCCGATCAGCAGGAACAGGAGCGCGAGGGGGATCGGGCCGCGCCGGGTCGCGCGCGTCGCGAGCGCCGCGAGCACGACGACGGCGCCCGCGGCCAGGAGGGCCACGGCGAGGTTCCAGGGTTCGGCTGCACCCATCGGCCCCCCAGTCTACGGGCAATGCCCGGGATCGCGAGGGCGCGGCCCGCGCGATCGTCACCGGCGAGCGTCGAGCGCGGACGCGTGCGCTCGTTCGCGGATCGCGCCGGCGATCGAGTCGAGCCAGCCGGCGCGGAGCGGACGGCGGCGGGTGAGGTAGAGCGGACGCGCGGGGAACCCGGGCGTCTTCACGACGTGGAGCCCGCGCCGGCGGGCGAGCGCTGCGGGCACGACGGCGGCGAGGTCGCCGGCGGCGCAGGCGTCGAGCACGGCGCCGAGGTCGGTGGACACGATCGCGACGCGTCGGGGCCGCTCGCCGGGCCACGCGTCGACCTCGGGGCAGACCGCGAAGCGGGTGTCCTCGAGCACGTCGCCGCGCGTCGTCCGTGCCAGGCGATGGCGGCGCGCGCACGCGAGCGCGATGGCGATCTCGCCCAGGCGCTCGACCAGGAGATGGCCGTCGGTCGTCGCGGCCCCGCCGATCGCGAGGTCGAGCTCGCCGCGCAGGAGCATGGCGTCCACGCGCTCGGGCCCGGCGGCG
>JAIOII010000555.1 GCA_019912685.1 Kofleriaceae bacterium | reverse complement strand
CGCTCGGCTCGCTCACCTCGCCGAGCTCGCTGACTCCGCTGACCTCGCTGACCTCGCTGACCTCGTTCGCGTCGCCCGCGTCGAAAGCCTCCGGCGCTGGCTCGGCCAGGGGCGGCGGCGACGTCGGCGAGGCCGGCGCGCGCGTGATCAGGCTGTCGAACCCGGCGTCGAACTCGGCGTCGAAGAGCGCGTCGCCCAGGCCCTCGGGCGCGGCCTGCGTGCGCTGGCCCTCGTCGGCGAAGTCGTCGATCGCGCCCAGGTCGAGCTCGGCGCCGTCGACCTCGTCGACCATCACGCCGTCGTCGAGCGCGACCTCGTCGACCTCGACCGGCAGGGCGAGGTCGTCGTTGTCGTCGGTGGGGACCGCGATGTCGGTGAGGCTGTGGACCTCGCTCTCCTCGAGCTCGAGGAGGTTGTGCAGCTTGCCGACCAGGACGTGGGGCGAGAGCCCGCGCTTGTCGAGGTAGTCGTCGGCGTGGACCTTGAGCTTGCGGTGGCCGGCGAAGCCCTCCGGCGAGATCGTCTGCGTGACCAGGACGACCGGGATCCGGGCCGCGGGGCCCCGCTTGGCCTTGGAGAAGAGCGAGTAGCCCTTCTTCTCCTCCGGCTCGTCGACGGCGATGAAGACCGCCTCCGCGCCGAGCTCGGCGATCCGTCCCAGCGCCTCGGGGGCCGCGTCGCGCACGACCTCGACGCCGAATTGCTTGAGCTCGCTGGAGAGGAGGCGATGAAACTCGAGATCTGCGTCGATGAGCAGGATGCGTCGCTGGCTCATGGTCCTCCCATTGCCAGCATATCCGTTCGCGCCGCGCCGCGCGCGTTTTGGGCTAACGGAAACGTTCGTCGTCGCGCACTTGCATGAGCAGACTCGACGTGCCCACCAGGTCGGTCAGCTCCTCCGGCGCCAGCTGGGTCGACAGGAAGACGTAGGCGCGGTCCCTACCGTCGCGGTAGGCGACGACGCTGTGGCCCTGGTGGACACCCACCCGCAGGTCACGCCCGTTCACTTCCTCGCGCCGACCGCCGAGCGCGATGCCGTACGCGTCGAAGATCGTCACGCGGACGTCGCGCTGGAAGCCCTCGGGCGTCGTCACGCGGTAGTAGAGGAACACCGCCTGGCGATCGAGCACGTTGCCCAGGCGCGCGCCCCACTGATCGATGCGCGCGGTGGCGAACGTCGGCAGCGCGACCGACGGGTCGTAGTGGCGCTGCACCCACTGGTCGGTCGCCGCGCCCTGGACCTCGAGCGGGCTCGCGTGGGTCATTGTCTTCGTGATGATGCCGGTGACGTCCTCGTCCGGCGCCGGCGTGCGCGACGTGATCACGAACACCGCGAGGGCGGCGACCGCGGCGAGCGCGGCGCTGCCGGGGAGGAACCACGTCGAGAGCGGGCGGCGCGCCGCCTTGTCCTCGGTGTCGAGCGCGCGCAGCACGCGCGCGCGGAGCAGCTCGGGCGTGGGCGGCGGCGCGAGCTTGCGGCGCAGGCCGCTGATCGCGGCGCCTTCGCGCTCGCAGTGCTCGCGGCACGGAGCGCACTCGGTGAGGTGCAGCTCGACGTCACGCAGCTCGTCGCCGGCCAGCTCGCCGTCGTGGAGCGCCATCGCCAGGGTCTCGATGCTGTCGCAGAGTTGCTTCATGGGTCGAACGGAGTGAGGGGCTAGGACCGGGTCTTCGCCTTGTTGCGATACTCGGCCATCGAGATGGGCTCGTCGGCCGCGTCGGCCTTGACGTAGCCCTGCTCGACGGCGAACTGGGCGAGCGACTGCTGGAGCAGCCGCCGCCCGCGGAACAGCCGGCTCATGACCGTGCCCACGGGGCAGTCCATGACCTCGGCGATCTCCTTGTACGCGAGCCCCTCGACGTCGCACAGCACGACGGCCGTGCGGAAGTCGGCGGGGAGCGCATCGAGCGCGCGCTGCACGTCGTCGGAGACGCTGCGCTCGAGCATCATGCCTTCGGGGCTCTTCTGGGCCTGCGCCCCTTCGTGCACGAGCACGCCGTCGGTCGCGGATTGCTCGGCGGTCGCGGCGTCGAGCACCTCGCGCTGGCGACGCTTGCGCTGGTACTCGTTGATGAACGTGTTGGTGAGGATGCGGAGCAGCCACGCCTTGCAGTTCGAGTCCTTCTCGAACGTCTCCCAGAACCGGTAGGCGCGGAGCAGCGCCTCCTGCACCAGGTCCTCGGCGTCGCGCGGGTTGCGCGCCAGGCGGTACGCGGTCCCGTACAGCGCATCGAGGTGAGGCAACGCGGTTGCCTCGAACTCCTTGCGACTGTCGCGGCGGCTCAACATCTGAACCCTAAACCAGACCCGCCTCCGGCGCATTCCCGGACGGGGGACACCTTCCGGGGGGGCAGGTGCGTGGAATCACGGCACAATCTGGCACGATCGCAACGGGCGCCTACGGCGCCGTCGCCCGACAGCAGCGGAATCCGTACGTTTGCTCCAGTACGTTCACGGCCGCTCGCGACGTCCGGAAGTCGCAGGTGGCGCCGAACGCCGGCGTGTCGTACGCGCCGCCCCTCAGGACGGCGATGTCGACGCCGCCCGCCGTCTGCCCGGTGATGTCGTCGGTCCACTCCTTCAGGTTGCCCGACAGGTCGACGGCGCCCGTCGACGCGACGCACGCGGCGAGGGCCCCGGTCGCCAGCCGCACGTCGTCGTCGTCGCCGCCCGGGATGCCGTCGTGCGGCTCGGTGTTGCACGCCGCGGCGCTGAACGTGTCGCCGTACGGGTACGTCGTGTTCGTCGCCCCCTCGCACGCCGTCTGCCACTGCGTCGCCGAGCACAGCGTCTTGCCCGCCGCCGCGCACGCCGCTTGCGCCACGTTGTACGAGACGTTGCGCCACGGCAGGACGCCCGGCTTCGAGCACGAGCGCGCCGCCGAGACGCCGCCCGACAGCGGCGTCGCGTCGGGCCGCGACGCCTCGTACGTGTCGACGTAGTAGTCGAGCATCCCGACCTGCACGTGCGTCATGTCGTCGATCACGCGATCCGGACCGGTGGCGTTGTCGACGGTGCCGTCGCAGTTGTTGTCGAGGCCGTCGCACAGCTCGACCGACGGCGGGCTCGCGTCCGGCAAGACCGTCAGGTCGCACGTCGTCTGCGCCGGGTTCGCCGGGTCGCAGATGCGCTCGCCGACGTCCCGGCACACGCCGAGCCCGCCGTTGTCGCACTCCTGCCCGAGGTCGGCGAACGTGTCGTCGACGACGCCGTCGCAGTCGCCGTCCTCGCCGTCGCACTTCTGCTCGGCGAGCACGATGCCGTTGGGCACGCTCGGATCGAACTCGACGGCCGCGTCGTAGTCGCAGAACCAGCGCGTCTGCCCGCCGCGGGTCGCGCACACCATCGTGGTGCCGGCGCACGGCGTGTTCGCGGTCACGCGGCACTGGCCGGTCGGCGGCGGCGGCAGGTCCTCGTCGATCACGCCGTCGCAGTCGTCGTCGAAGCCGTTGCAGTCCTCGGCGCGCGCCGGGAACAGCGGGCACATGTACTCGCAGGTCAGCGGGTCGCCGTCGAGGTCCGCGAAGCCCGGCTGACACATCACGAACTCGCACTGGCCGGCGCTGCAGCGCTGCACGGCGCCGGCGCCGATGCACCGGCGGTTGCACATGCCGCAGTTGTTCGAGTCGTTCTGCTTGTCGAATGCGTTGTCGACCGTGCCGTCGCAGTCGTCGTCGAGCTCGTTGCACTGATCGTCGACGCCGATCGGCGTGCATGCCGGGGCGTCGACGATCAGTGC
>JAIOII010000554.1 GCA_019912685.1 Kofleriaceae bacterium | reverse complement strand
AGGTGCACCTTCGCCAGCGCCGCCGCCGTCGGGGTCGTTGCCGCCATCGTCGCCGCCGCCGCCGTCGCCATCCCCGCCGCCGGGGGCGTCGATGTCGCCGCCGCCGCCGCCGCCGCACGCAGTCAGACACAGGACGAGGAGCACGCGGGAGGAGCGCATGACGCGACTATACGCCGGGGCGCGCGCGTCACCGCAGGCTCGGAGGTCTGGCAGCCGCTGACGGCTGCCCACCGCGCTGCTACCGCGCTGCGGCCTCGACGCCCTCGAAGCGGACCTTGGTCCCGGCCGCGATCCCGTGGGCCTTCGCGTAACCACCATTGACTTCGAGCACGTAGCGCGACGGCTTGCCGACGCCCTTCGACCTCGTGTCGTGCGGTTGCATGTTCTCGAGGATGCCGGCGACCTGCAGGTCGCCGGTGATGAACATGATGTCGAGCGGGATGAGCGTGTTCTTCATCCAGAAGTAGTGGTCGTCGTCGTCGCCCATCAGGAAGAGCATGCCGGCCTCGGGCGCCAGGTACTTCCGGTACATGAGGCCCTTCTGCACCAGCCCCGGCGACTTCACCACCTCGACCGCGACCGTCCGGGTTCCGGACGCGCTCTCGAGGTGCACCTTCGCCAGCGCCGCCGCCGGCGCGTGACCACCACCACCTCCTCCGCCGCCGCCGCTCGCGCTCGCGCTCGCGCCACCGCTTCCGTTCGGCATCGCCACGCTCCCTCGATCTTCTCCGCGTGCGGCGCCGCGCGAGCAAGCGGCCACGAGCACGACGCCATGCACGACGAACAGCACGAGGACGAGCGCGCGGCGCATCGCGCGCAAGCTACCACGCCGCGTCAGCGGAGGCGCACGTCGGCGACGACCCGCTCGTCGCGCAGGAGCTCGACGCGCTCGACGCACGCGCCGATCGGCGCGTCGAGCGTCGGCTCGACCGCGACCAGCACCGACCCGGATGGCGCCGCGTCCATGTGCAGCGACCACGCGCCGCCACCTCGCGCCCGCACGCGCCGGTCGGCGCTGCCCGCCATCACCGTGACGTCGACGGCTGCGCCCGGAAGCGTATCGGCGACCACCACGCGCACCACGTCGAAGCCGGTCGGAACCGACACCACGACGCGCCCCGCGTCGGGACAGTTCCGCCCCGCGACCTTGGTTGCCGGGCCGGCGCTCGGCGGACCCTGCCGTCCGCCGGCAACGGCGGGCGCGGTCAACGCGACGAGGATGGCCAGGGCCCCAGCTCTCACGTCCGCGTAACTACGCAAGAAGCGTTCCTCCGGATCAGCATCACAAGTAAGCGATCCCACGTGGCTTGCGCGTGACCGTGCTGGCGTCTCCCGACGCCAGTGGCCACTCCAGTCACCGCCGGTCTGATCGCCGCGCCCCGGTTTCCGCCGCGGGCGTTGGTTCGCGGTACCGTCGGAGCGTGCGCGTCGTCATCACCCGGGACGCCGATGATGGGGCGCCGTTCGCGCGCGCGCTGGCCCCGGGGGCCGACGTCGTCTTCATGCCCGTCACGTCCGTGGTGCCGGCCTCCCCCGAGGAGCTCGCATCCCTGCGCGCCGCGGTCGCCGCGCCGCACGACCACGTCTTCGTCGCCAGCCGCCACGCCGTGCCGCCGCTCGTCGCCGCGCTCGCCGCGGC
>JAIOII010000057.1 GCA_019912685.1 Kofleriaceae bacterium | reverse complement strand
TGTTTATCAACTCCATCAGCATCCACCCCGCCGCGGGCCCGAAACCGATGGACCGCTGGGAGGTGCTCTAGCAATGTGCGGCACGATTCCCGGCAGGCGCCAAGGAGGCGAGGCGGTGGCATGGCATCCCCGCAGCGTGATGTGCGCGGCCCTGCTGCTGCTGCTCGCGGCCCTAGCCGGTTCGTGCCGGCGCGAGCCTCCGCCCCGCGAGGACGGCGCGAACGAGGCCGCACGGCCCAGCGCGCGCGAGGCGATGGGGAACCGCCTCTACGTCGGGAACCTGTCGTTCACGACCGACGCCGACGCGATCCGCGAGCTGTTCGCGACCGTGGGCGAGGTCAGCGACGTGTATCTGGTGATGGATCGCGACAGCGGCCGGCCGCGCGGCTTCGCCTTCGTCACGATGGCCACGGGCGCCGCGGCCAAGAAGGCGATCGCCGAGCTCGACGGCGCGGCGCTCGACAACCGCCAGTTGCGGGTGAACGCGGCCGAGAACCGCCAGTCACGCCCCGGCGGCGGCGGCGGCGGTCGCGGCCGTTACTGACCCTCCGCCACGTCAGAAACCCCATCCGACGGAACATCCGACGCGATGGTGGCCGGGGACGTACTCCCACTCGAGCTCGTAGACGGTGGGCAAGATGAACCCCACCACCGCGAACCCTTCGAGCGGCGGATCCTGGCTGCGTCCCTCGTCCGTTGGCCGATCGAGCGCCCGTGCCACGGCCGGGTAGTAGTTGGTTCCCCACGAGAAGCCCACGGCTGCGCGGAACCCGACGCCGCTGACGGGAGGCCCGGCCGGCATCGACCGCGCTGTGCGGCCGGACGCATCGGCGATCCCCTTGTCGACCACCATCATGAGCGCACCCGCCAGGTAGGCCTGCGACGGCCCGATCGGCAGCCCGCCGTCAGTCAGGCCCACGCGCAGCTCCGGCCCGAGCGTCACGTACTCTCGACCGGCGTCGCTGCCGCGCCGGCCATCGGGGTGCCGCAGCACGCTGGTGAAGTTGGATCCAAGGTGAAGTCCGCCTCCGACGAAACCGAAGCCGGGACCCCTCGACGTGACCACGTATCCGCCACCGACGAATCCTCGGAAGGAGGCACCAGCGGGAATGACGTGCGGACGAACCGCAAGCTGTAGATTGACCCGCGTGCGGCTCTCCGTGTCGTCGAGCTCTGCGTGTGCGGTGTTGTGAAAGCAGAGAAGCGCCGCGATCGGAACGAGCGTGAGCTTCTTCATCCTCGCTGCTCCATGAGGACGAGTGATCGGTTCCTGGGTTCGGGGCATCGCCGTCATCGCGTCAACCCTGATTGGTACAATGTTTGTACCAAGCTCATGCGTTGTAATAACAACTGCTTGAGCGCGGAATGTCTGACCCCATGGCCAGAGGAGCAGCCAGCAGCGACGCCAGCGTGCGTCAACCCGCCAGCGACGGCCACAGCTCCTGGATCCGCTTGATCGAGACCGGCACGGCCGTCTTCAGCTCGGGCGCGAAGGTCTGGACGCGCAGCTCCTCGAGGAGCCAGCCCAGCTCGGCGAGCTTGGGCAGCGGCAGCCCGCGCGTGACGGCGCCGTCGCGCGTGGCGACGAACTTCTGCCACAGGGCGACCACGGAACCCGCCTTGGTCTGATCCTTGTGTGGGTCGAGCTCCAGCCGCTCGATCCGCACCTTCATCGCGCGCAGGTAGCGCGGCAGATGGCGCAAGCGGCTCGCGGGCGCGTTCAGCATCAGGTCGGCAGGCACGAGGTGCGCGAGCTGGGACTGCATGTCGTCGTGGGCGGCACGCCACGGCCCGGGCTTGCCGGCGCCGCGCTCAGGCGCGTCGAGGTCCACGCTCAGCTGGGCGGCGGTCTGGCCGAGCTCGGCGAGCGT
>JAIOII010000553.1 GCA_019912685.1 Kofleriaceae bacterium | reverse complement strand
CCCCGGCGCCGGCGTCGGCGCGTCCGGCGCCACGCGCCGCCAGAACGCCGCCGCTCGCCGGCGGTTGCCGCCGGAGCGGTCGCTGCCGGTGAACGCGCCGTCGCCGACCAGGATCGTGAGCGACGTCCCGCGCCGCTCGAGGATCTTCCACGTGTCGTCGAGCCACGCGCTGCCGTAGTTGGCGTCGGCGAACACGACGTCGGCCACCACGATCTCGCGCCCGCCGACACGGAAGTTGGCGGCGGCGAGCTGCTTCGCCGCGCCCCACACGCCCTTGCCGCCGTTCGAGAACCCGACGAGGTGCAGCCGCACGCGCAGCGCCGCCGCGTCGGTGCACGTGAGGTCGCCGATCTTCGCGAGGGCCTGCTCGAGGAACACGACGAAGTCCCCGGGCGCCGCGTGCCCGCCGGCGCAGCGGCGCGCCGCGCAGCCCTCCTGCCAGTACGCCGTCTTCGCCGTGCGATCGCCGTGCGCGCTCGACGGCGCATCCGGCGCGACGTACACCACGTTGTCGACGCGCGCGACCAGCCGGTCGATCGAACTCGCGTGGCGATGGTCCATCGCGTCGTCGGCGAACGAGCCGTGGCCTTCCATGTACACGATGAGTTGGATCGGCGCGTCGAGATCGATCCCGTCGGGCACGAACACGAGCGTGTCGCGCCCGCCGCCGACGGCGCTCAGCGACCCCAGCCACGCCCTGCCCCGCTCCATCAACCCGTACTCCACCAGCGCCGCCTCCACCGCGCGCGCCGTCCGCGGCACGCCCTCCTCCACATCCACACGCTCGTGCTCGCACGCGCTCGCGATCGCCGCCTGCGGCTGCGGCTGCGGCTGCGGTTGCGGCTGCGGCTGCGGCTGCGGCCGCGGCTGCGGCTGCGCTTCCGCCATCGCGAGCACGCTCTCCTCGTTCCTGTCGATCATCGAACGCAGCTCGAGCGTGGCCCATCCCAGGGCCATCGCTGCGGCCACGGCGGCCAGGCGCAGCATCGGGGGCTCCTCCACGCGCGCCAGTCACGCGCGTCTGCCCCTCTCTTCAGCAACGCCCGCGCCACCGCGCTAACCCAGCCATACCGAGCCCTTACACGCCGCCGCCGCCCGCCGCAGCGGCAAGCTCCTTGACGCCTGCAAAGTCGCTTTACGCTCGCGATGACCTGCTAGATTGCCGCGATCGCCATGGCCGCCGTCGCCGTCACCGAGCCCGCGAAGCCCCTGTTCGGCTACCGCCGCTTCTGGGCGCACCGGTTCGGGCCCGCGCCGTTCCTCCCGACCACGCGCGCCGAGATGGACGACCTCGGCTGGGACGTCTGCGACGTCGTCATCGTGACCGGCGACGCGTACGTCGATCACCCGAGCTTCGGCATGGCGATCGTCGGGCGCCTGCTCGAGGCGCAAGGCTTCCGCGTCGGCATCCTCGCCCAGCCCGACTGGCGCTCCGCCGATGCGTTCGCCGCGCTCGGCCCGCCCGCGCTGTTCTGGGGCGTCACCGGCGGCAACATGGACTCGATGGTGAACCGCTACACGAGCGATCGCCGTCCGCGCTCCGACGACGCGTACTCGCCGGGCGCCGCCGGCGGGCTGCGCCCCGATCGCGCCGCGATCGTCTACGCGCAGCGCTGCCGCGAGGTCGCGCCCGAGGTGCCGCTCGTCGTCGGCGGCATCGAGGGCTCGCTCCGCCGCATCGCTCACTTCGACTACTGGTCGGAGAAGGTCCGGCGCTCGATCCTCGTCGACAGCCAGGCCGACCTGCTCGTCTACGGCAACGGCGAGCGCGCGATCGTCGAGATCGCGCACCGGCTCGCCGCCGGCACGCCGGTCGACGCGATCCGGGACGTGCGCGGCACCGGCTTCGTCACGCGCGCGGGCGCCTTGCGCGAGGGCTTCACCGCGATCGACTCGACGACGGTCGACACGCCAGGACCGGTGACGCCGCCGCCGGATCCGTACGCGATGGAACCGGAGCGCGCCGCCGCGGCCTGCGCGACGGGCGCGAGCGGCGAGGCCGTCGCCGGGACGCCGCTCGTCCAGCTCGGCAAGCGCAGGCCCACCGATCGCGCGACGTCGGTCGTGCGCCTGCCGTCGTTCGAGGACGTGTCGCGCGACCGCGTGCTCTACGCCCACGCCTCGCGCACGCTCCACCTCGAGAGCAACCCCGGCAACGCGCGCGCCCTCGTGCAGCGCCACGGCGATCGCGACGTGTGGCTCAACCCGCCGCCCATCCCGCTCACCACCGCCGAGATGGACCGGCTCTACGAGCTGCCGTACCAGCGCGTGCCGCACCCCAGCTACGGCGGCGCGCGCATCCCGGCGTACGAGATGATCCGCTTCTCGGTGACGATCCTGCGCGGCTGCTTCGGCGGCTGCAGCTTCTGTTCGATCACCGAGCACGAGGGCCGCATCATCCAGAACCGGTCCGAGGACTCGATCCTGCGCGAGATCGGCGAGGTCCGCGATCGCACGCCCGGCTTCACCGGCATCATCAGCGACCTCGGGGGCCCGACGGCGAACATGTGGCGGCTCGCGTGCAAGTCGCGCGCGATCGAGGCGGCATGCCGCAAGCCGTCGTGCGTCTTCCCCGATGTCTGCGAGAACATGGGCACCGATCACGGGCCGCTCGTCGCGCTCTACCGCAAGGCGCGCGCCCTGCCCGGCGTCAAGAAGGTGCTGATCGCGTCGGGCCTCCGCTACGACCTCGCCGTGCGCTCGCCCGCGTACGTGCGCGAGCTGGCGCAGCACCACACCGGCGGCTACCTGAAGATCGCGCCCGAGCACACCGAGGAGGGCCCGCTCCGTCACATGATGAAGCCGGGCATCGGGACGTACGCGCGCTTCAAGGAGCTCTTCGATCGCTACTCGGCGGAGGCGGGCAAGGAGCAGTACCTCATCCCGTACTTCATCGCCGCGCACCCGGGCACGACCGACGAGGACATGCTGAACCTCGCGCTCTGGCTCAAGGCCAACAAGTTCCGCCCCGATCAGGTGCAGGCGTTCCTGCCGAGCCCGATGGCGACCGCGACCGCGATGTACCACACCGGCTTGAACCCGCTGCGCTCGCTCAAGGCGCGCGAGCCGGTGTCGACGGTGAAGAGCCTCGCGCAGCGCCGGCTGCACAAGGCGTTCCTGCGCTACCACGACGCCGAGAACTGGCCGCTCCTCCGCGAGGCGCTCACGCGCATGGGCCGCGAGGACCTGATCGGCAACGGCAAGCACCACCTCGTGCCGCGCTGGCAGCCGCAGGGCACCGGCCGCCCTGGCGGGCGGCAAGCGTCGGGCCTCGGGCCTCGGGCCTCGGGAAGACCGAGAGAAGAGCGGCCGCGGGCGCCGAGGCCGGGGACCGCGCTGACGCAGCACACCGGGCTGCCGCCGCAGCCGAAGATGCAAACGAAGAGCAGCAAGCACGGGCGCAAGGGGCGCTGATGGCGCTGGGAGACTTCTCGCCGCAGGCGAAGGTGTACGCCGCGCGCCCCGGGTATCCCGTCGAGCTCGTCGATCGGCTCGTGGCCCGCGTCGGCGCGAGCGCCGGCGATCGCGTCGCCGACCTCGGCGCGGGCACCGGCATCTTCACGCAGCTCCTCGCCGCGCGCGGCCTCGTCGTCGACGCGATCGAGCCGAACGTCGCGATGCGCGCCGAGGCGCCGCCCCTGCCCGGCGTGCGCTGGCACGACGGCACGTTCGAGGCGACCGGGCTCGCGACGGCGTCGGTCCGCTGGGCCACCGCCGCGCAGGCCTTCCACTGGGCCGATCCGCCGCGCGCGCTGCCCGAGCTCCATCGCGTCCTCGTGCCCGGCGGCTTCCTCACCTGCCTGTGGAACGATCGCCGCGACGCGGAGAGCGAGCTCCTGCGCGCGGTGATGGCGATCATCCGCCGCGACGCGCCCGCCTTCGACGAGCTCTACCGCGCGCGCGACTGGCCGGCGATCCTCGTCACCGACGGGTGGTTCGGCGACGTCGCCACCGACCTCGCGCTCCACACCATCCCGATGCCGCGCGACCGCTTCCGCAACCTGTGGCGCAGCCACAACCGCCTCGCCGAGTCCGCCGGCCTCGCCCTCCCCCGCGTCCTCGCGGCGATCGACGCGCTCACCGCCGATCTCGACGTCGTCCCCGTGCCCTACGTCACGCGCGCGTTCACCGCGCGCGCTATGGTTCGCTGAGTGAATCGCCGTGCGCCGAAGCTCCTGGTCGCCCTCGCGACCGCGACGAGCCTCGGCGGCTGCCCGCCGGATCGCGCCGACGAGCTGCGGTGCGGCGTCACGCCGGCGGACGCGCTCGTCGCGTGCCCGCCGGCGCCGGCGCTCGTGACCCACCTGCGCGAGCGCTGGGGCCTCCAGGCGCACGCCGAGATCACGGCGCGCTGCGTCCCGGGACGGTTCGGCGGCGCCGGATGGATCGTCCACGCGATCGCGCGCGACGGCGCGAGCGTCGCGGGGGCGGTGTTCGTGCTGCAACCTTCGTGCGGCGCGCTCACCGACGCGGCGCTGCGCCCGGGCGCGCCGCGCGACGCCACGTACGAGGCCATCGATCTCGACGGTGACGGCGTCGACGAGGTCCTGGCGCGCCACACCGCCAGCGGCGCCGATGGCGTGGAGACCACGCTCGAGACGCTGCGCGTCGCGAGCGGACGCCTGCGCCACGCGGGCAAGATCCGGATCGCCTACGACGGTGTCGATCCCGATCGGCCCGACCTGCCCGACCGCCCCGCGCTGCGCTGCACGGGGGACGTGCGCTACATCAACCGCCCCGACGGCGGGTTCTTCGTCGAGATCGAGGCGACGCGCTCGATCGCCAGCGAGCGCTGCCTCGCGGACGGAGCGCATCGCTTCGAGCTGACGCTGCGCGGCCTCGCGCGCCGCCCGTGACTCACTGCTGCACGGGGTTCGCGAGGCACGCCGCGAGCTCGGGCGTCTCGGTCCAGCCGCAGTTGCCGTCCGCCTGGCGCTCGCAGGTCGCCTCGGCGTAACACGCGTACTCGTCGCGCCACTCGCACGTGGTGATCACGTCCTCGTCCGCGCACACCTGACCCGAGCAGCCCGTCCGGAAGCACTCGGCCGGGGCCTCGTCGACCGCGCGGACGTAGAACTGCGTCGCGGTGCGCGCCTTGCCACGGCCGCCCGGGCCGCGGACGGTGTAGCGCTCGCCGGCGATGATGACGGCGTCGTCGACGAGCGCCGTCGCGGCGGCGCCGATCGTCTCCTCGGAGGCGCCCGACGCGTCCCAGCCGATCTCGGCGAGGTAGGCGGTGGCCGAGCTGTTCAGCTTCTTCTCGCGCATCGAGTTGCACGGGAACGTGAAGCAGCGCACGCCGGTGTCCTCGACCATCGCGAACGGCCCCTCGGGCGCGTTCGGGCCCTGGGCGAGCCACGCCTCGGAGGCGCGGAACTCGCCGAGGTTGCCGATGTTCTCGTACGACTTGCGGCGGAACGTGCCGCGCACGAGCACGGCGCCGTCCTGGAGGCTGTTGATCGCGGCGTCGACCTTCGCGAGCGCGCCCTCGCCGAGGCCGAGGGCCGCCGTGTCGAGCGTCGGGACGTAGCAGCGATCCGCGTAGCGGCCGTCGTGGCACTTCGTGCTCGACGCGTTCGCGCGATCGAGCCAGTACCCGCCGCAGTAGGGGAACGCGCAGCGGCGCAGGTCACGCGAGATGCTGTAGAACGTGTAGGTTCCACCGGCGATGTCCGACTTCGAGTCGTCGACGTCGACCACGTCGTCCTCGAGGAACTCGTCCTCGACGGTCGAATCGGTGCAGGCGGCGGTCGCGAGGGGGGCGACCAGGGAGAGCGCGATGAAGATGCGGGAAGTCATGGTCCTGAGAGCTCCTTACGACGCGCCGCACGAGCAGGCTCCGTGCCATCCCGCATGCGCCGCTGGCCGCGCCGCGTCGCGGTGTTGCGCGCCCGACGGGTGCAGTCGTGGCAGCCAGGGATGGCTAGAGTGGTAGCCAGGGCGCCAGGTGTGCGAAATTCGCGTCTCGGTGCGACGTCTCGTCCCTGTCGCGTTCCTGCTCGCCGGCGTCGCCGGATGCGCGAGCGCGCACGCCGATCTCGAGCCGGGTGAGTCACCCGACGCGATCACGCTCGCGTTCGCGGGCGACGTGATGTTCGGTCGCTTCGTCGAAGGCGGCTTCGCGGCGATCGAGGCGGAGAAGTTCCCGCCGTTCGAGGGCGTGAAGGCGCTGCTCCAGCGCGCCGACCTGGCGATGGTGAACCTCGAGACGCCGGTCATGGCCGCGCCGCCACCGACGAGCGCGTGGGGCACGCGCATGCGCTTCGTCGCCACACCGTCGCGCCTCGTCACGCTCACCGACGCTGGCGTCGACGTGGTGTCGCTCGCCAACAACCACCACTACGACATGCGCACGAAGGGCGTGGCGGAGACACCGGGCCATTGCCAGGGCGCGGGCCTCACCGCGATCGGCGCCGCGCGCGAGGAGCCGCGCTTTCGCATCGAGACGATCGAGGTGCGCGGCCGTCGCGTCGCCGCCATCGCGGCGACGACGGTGCGCAACGGCACCCAGCGCGAGCACGAGCCGCTCTTGCCGTTCGCCACGCCCCGCGAGCTGCGCGAGCTGGTCACGCCGCTCGTCGCGGAGGCGCGCGCCGATCACGACCTCGTGATCGTCGCGATGCACTGGGGCGTCGAGTACGCCGATCAGCCGTCGAGGTGGCAGGTCGACGCCGCGCGCGGCTTCGTCGACGCCGGCGCCGATCTCGTCATCGGCAGCCATCCCCACGTGCTGCAGGGGATCGAGCGCTACAAGGGCGCGATCATCGCCTACTCGCTCGGCAACTTCCTCTTCGACAACACGCTGCTCGTGCCGCGGCAGACCGGCGTGCTCACCGTCACCGTCGACGGCGCCGGCTGCTCGAGCGCGCGCTTCGATCCGGCGCTCGTGCACAAGCTCCCCGAGCACCACGTGAAGGCCGCGCCCGGCAAGAAGGGCAAGATCGTCCGCGACCGCGTGCGCACGCTCTCGGGCTCGAGGCAGCTCAAGACGGCGTGGACCGACGACGGCGACGCGCTCCTCCTGCCCAGCGACTGCCCGGCGCGCTGAGCGGGCGTCAGCCGCCGAGGCCGGCCGCCTGCCACCGGTCGAGGAGCGCGCGGGCG
>JAIOII010000552.1 GCA_019912685.1 Kofleriaceae bacterium | reverse complement strand
GCAGCTTCCCGCTCTGGGACGCGGGCACGGCGCTGTTCGTCGCCGACGGCGACGTCGCGGTCGCGGGCGCGTGGAACGCGTGGTCGACGACGGCGACGCGCACGCAGGCGCTGTGCGGCGGCGCGCTCCACACCGCGACCGCGCCGGTCGCGTCGGGCTTCTACCCGTACAAGCTCGTCGCCGGATCGACGTGGACGCTCGACGGCTGGAGCTGGGCGTTCGCGTACGACGACTTCGCCGGCAACCCGGACGGGAAGAACTCGGTGCTCGCCACGCACGACTCGGGACGCGGCCACCTGATCGCCGTGCCCGAGCGCGTCTGCTCGGAGGCGCTCGGCAACTGCCGCACGATGGCCGCGTACCTGCCGCCGGGCTACGCCGCGCCGGCGAACGCAGGGCGCCGCTACCCGGTCGTGTTCATGCACGACGGCCAGAACGTGTTCGACGATCACGACTGCTGCTTCGGCCACACCGGCTGGGAGGTCAACGTCGCGCTCGACGCCGAGATCGCCGCCGGCCGCGTCGAGGAGACGGTGATCGTCGCGCTCGATCACGCGGGCGCCGCGCGTAACGACGAGTACGGCTGGTCGGAGTCGGTCGGCGGCCGGCAAGAGACGTTCATGGCGTTCCAGCTCGGCGTCGTGCAACCGCTGGCGGCGTCGCTGTGGCGCCTCGATCCGGCGCGCACCTACGTCGCCGGCTCGTCGCTCGGCGGCCTCATCTCGATGCGGCTCGCGCTCGAGCATCCCGACGTGTACGCGGGCGCCGCGTCGCTCTCGGGCGCGTTCTGGCCGGGACAGGACACCGACACCGCGCTGCGCGACCGGCTGCCGGCGATCGGCAAGGTCCCGGTCGCGATCTACCTCGATCACGGCGGCACGGAGGCGAGCGGCGGCGACGGCTACGCGGACTCGATCGAGATCCGCGATCAGCTCGTCGGGTTCGGCTGGGTGCGCAGCGACTCGCCGGCGTGCACGCGCGGCGGCGACGTCGTCTGCTACCACCACGAGCCGGGGGCGACCCACGACGAGCTCGCCTGGCGCGATCGCACCTGGCGCTGGCTCCGCTTCCTCGTCGGCCGCTGAGGAACGGGGGCTTGCCGACCCCACGTGGGGCGCCGGGTCCCGTCCGGGTCCGATGGCCCCACGGCAAGTGCGCGGATCGATGGCGAGGTGCGGGGCACGACCGTTGCTAGGGGTGGAGGCCATGAAGCCCGCCGCCCTTGTCGCCTCCGGCCTCGCGCTCCTCCTGTCCGCTTGCGTCGTCGGGAGCGAGGACCCGGGCGGCGGCGGCGACGACGACGTTCCCCCGCCGACCGGCATCGCCGGCAGCATCACGAGCGACCAGACGTGGAGCGGCGCCCAGACCATCACCGCCAGCGCGACGATCGAGGCCGGCGTCACCGTCACCGTGACGGCGGGCGCCGCGATCGAGGCCAGGGACGGCGTCACGCTGCGCGTGAAGGGCACGCTGCGCGTCGAGGGCACCGACGCCGAGAAGGTGACGTTCCTGCCCACGATCGACGCCTTGACCTGGGCCGGCATCGTCGCCGACGCCGGCGGCACGGTCGACCTCGCGTACGTCGAGGGCACCGACGTCGCCACGCTCGTCTACTGCCACGCCGGCGCGACGTGCGACCTCGACCACGTCGTGTTCGACGACGTCGGCAAGGCGCTCGTCGTCGAGGGCACGGCGACGCTCACGAAGTCGCGCATCAGCAAGGTGCAGAACGGCGGCGTCACCGTGTCGAACGGCGAGCTGACGATCACCGACTCCTACCTGCTCACGTCCTCGGGCGACGTGATCGTGCAGACCGGCGGCGCGCTCGTCATCGATCACTCCGAGGTCGGCGAGGCGCAGGGCAGCTACGAGCACTGCAACCTGCACATCGGCTCGGCGGCCACGCTGCGCATCACCAACTCCAACATCCGGTCGGGTGTGTTCGGCATGATGCTCGGCGGCACCGACGGCGCGGTCATGCAGTACAACAACTGGACCGAGAACGGGGCCGGCACCGACCTCAGCGAGGTCGGGGTCAACGCCAACGTCGACCTCCGCTTCAACTACTGGGATCAGGGCGCGCCGAGCCTGGGCGCCGCGTTCGACGTGACGTCACCCGCGGCGGCACCGATCGCCGACGCGGGCCCGCGCCCGTAGTTCCGCCGTCACGGTCCGGCCAGGATCTCCTCGAGGATCCGCGGTCCGTCCGCCTTCACCGGCTCGAGCAGGTAGACGCCCACCAGATCGTCGCCGCTCTGGAACGCCGCCCACGTCTTCGTGCCCTCCGGGATCGCCTGGCGCGACGAGATGAGCGCGCGGGCCTCCTGCGAGACCGGTTGCCGCGCCGAGCGCTTCTCGACGAGCTGGTTCCAGCGCTCGGTCGCGCGCGTCTCGTCGGTCCAGCGCTCGAAGCGCTGGATGCGCGCGAGGCGCCCGGTCCGGTAGTGCGCGATCACCCACGCATCGCCGTATCCCGTCCCCGGTCGATCGCACTGCGGATAGACCTCGTTGTCGGTCGCCGCCTCGACCTGCGCGCAGAAGTCGTAGTGGCGGAGCGCCGACGCGGTCTCGCCGCGGGACAGGCCCAGCGACAGGAACAGCGGGCCCTCGGCGCGCTGTGACGCACAACCCATCACGGTGAGCGCGAGAACGATGTGCCAGCCGATTCCCCCGATTCGGAAAGCCCTCATGCCGTGACACCTTATCAATGCCCGACGTCCGGTGGTATAGGCGCGGGATGCGCTACCGGTTCGCCCCGACCGTCGTGCTCTCGGCCCTCCTCGCGCTCGCCGCCTGCGGCGAGGACGGCATCGGCCCGCCCCGCGAGAGCCCACCGTCGTCGACGGTGCCCGACGCGCGCTACGTGATCGAAGGCGTCCCGTACTGGTGGCTCATCGGCAACGAGCTCACCCCCGGCCAGGACACGATCTCGATCGCGGTGACCGCCCCGCCGGAGACGCAGGTCATCGATGTCTGGGTGGCGCGCGGCCCCGGGCAGCGGCTGACGCTCGACGCCGCGAGCGGCAAGTTCGTCGGCGACCTCGACATCGGCGAGGTGCCTGCCGGCGAGCACGACGTCATCATCGCCGCCGACGGCTCCACCGTCGGCGCCGGCTACGTCCTCTTCAGTCGGACTCACCCGCTCTATTTCCTGGTCTCGACAGACTGGGATTTTGCCGAGCCGGGCCAGATCTCGCTCGACTACCACGATCAGATTCGCACCAACCACCCCGACGTCCTGTTCACGCACTTCATCGGCCCGTACACGTTCACCGACCCGAACCTGACGGAGCAGCGCAAGACGGACCTCGCCGCTTGGGCGATCGCGCGGCGCGACATGTACGGCGACGAGATCGGGCTCCACATCCACCCGTGGTGTCACTTCGTCGAGAGCGCCGGGCTCACCTGTGTCACCGACCAGTCGACGGTGTACCAGACCGACGCAACCGGCTACACGATCAAGCTCGAGGCGTACGGCCAGGCGAACTTCGAGACCCTCCTCACCCGGGCCGACGAGATCTTCGTCGAGCGCGGGCTGGGCAAGCCGGTCACGTTCCGTGCCGGCGGCTGGACGGCGTCGGTCGACACGCTCAAGGCGCTCGCGGCGAAGGGCTACGTCGCCGACACGAGCGCCAACAACTGGGCTCGAATGGAGGAGTGGCAGGGGAATGGGAGTCTGTACACGTGGAACATGACCAACTGGTCGATGATCGGCGACACGAGCCAGCCCTATTATCCCAACACGACCGACAAGCAGTCTGGCGCGGCTCCTCACGTCCCGATTCTCGAGGTCCCCGACAACGCGATCATGGTCGACTACGTGACTCGCGCCGAGATGGTCGAGATCTTCGGCAAGGTGTGGCCCGGCAACGCGCTGACGGAGCCGCGGACGTACATGATGGGGTTTCACCCGTCACAGAACATGAGCGTCAGCGAGTACAACCGCATCGACGGGATTCTCGACCACGCGGACATGTACCGTGCGTCGCTGCACCTCGGCCCCGTGGTCTACACGCGGCTGAAGGACATGCCGGCCGTCTGGCCGCGTCCTTGATCGGCGCTCGCGTCCGATTTTCCCTGATTGAAGTGATCACCCGAGTCAGGTGATTACTTTTTGTACGCTGCCATTGACGGCGATTGGCTATTTGCGCGTACCATGCGACTCGTCAAAACACGTCAGGACCAAAAAATCGCCATGACCGAGATCGAGCAGCGCATCAATGATCTGGTGTCCACGTTCATCAACGACATCACCAAGCTCGCCCGCGACGCGGCGCACGAGGTCCTGGCGCAGGCGCTGGCCGGCGTCGGCGGGACGGTGGTGACCGACCTGCGCCTGCCGCGCGGTCGCCGTGGCAAGGGCCTCCTCGCGCTGCCCCGCCGTCCCAAGGGCGCCAAGCGCCCCGCCGGCGAGATCGACAAGCTCAAGGACGCCGTGCTCGCCCACATCAAGGAGCACCCGGGCGAGCGCATCGAGCAGATCAACGGCCACATGGGCACGCGGACCAGCGACCTCTCGCTGCCGCTCAAGAAGCTCATCGCCGACGGCGCCGTCCGCACCGAGGGCGACCGTCGCGCCACGAAGTACTTCCCCGGCGACGGCACGCCCCGGTCGGGGTCGAAGGGCGGCGGGCGCAAGCGCCGCAAGAAGGGGTAAGCCAACCAGGGGCCGCGCCGGGCCCTTCCGCGCGCGAGTGTTGCTACATTCCGCGCGATGCCAGCCGACATCATCCCGCGCCGCGTCCAGGAGCAGGCGCACCGTCGCCCCGCGAGCCACGCCTACTTCGCCAAGCACGACGGCGTGTGGCGACCGACGACGTGGCGCACCTTCGTCGACGAGATCCGCACGGCCGCCCGCGCCCTCATCGGGCTCGGCTTCCCGCGTGGCGGCAAGGTCGCCATCCTCGGGTTCAATCGCCCCGAGTGGGTGATCTTCGATCACGCCGCGATGATGGCCGGGGGTGTGCCGGCCGGGATCTACACGACGTGCTCGGCAGAAGAAGTCCAGTACATCGTCCACCACAGCGAGTCGTATGCCGTCCTCGTGGAGGACGTGAATCAGTGGAAGAAGATCGCCGCCCAGCGCGCGAATCTCCCGCTGCTCCGTCACGTGGTGACGATGAAGGGCTGTCCGCCGATCGACGATCCGCTCGTCCTGTCGTGGGAGGCGTTCCTGGCCAAGGCCGCGCCGGTCGATGACGCGACGCTCGACGCGCGCGTCGACGCGATCCAGGAGGAGGAGCTCGCGACGCTCATCTACACGTCGGGCACGACCGGCCCGCCCAAGGGCGTGATGCTGTCGCACAAGAACCTGGCGTGGACGGCGCAGACCATGATCGACCACGGCGGCGCGCGCGCCGGTGACACCGGGCTGTCGTACCTGCCGCTCTCGCACATCGCCGAGCAGATGACGACGATCCTCCTGCCGGCGACGGCCGGCGCCACCGTCTACTTCGCCGAGTCGATCGAGAAGGTCCCGGACAACCTCAAGGAGGTGCAGCCGACCGTCGTGTTCGGCGTGCCCCGCATCTGGGAGAAGTTCCACGCCGGCGTCGCCGCCAAGCTCGGCCAGGCGACCGGCGCCAAGAAGCGGCTCGTTGCGTGGGTGCGCGACGTGTGCACGCGGGTGACGGCGCTGCGCAACCGCGGGCGCGAGCCGGCGGGCCTGCTCGCGCTGCAGTACAAGCTCGCCGACAAGCTGCTCCTGTCGAAGCTGAAGCCCGCGCTCGGGCTCGGGAGCGCGCGCATGTGCGTGAGTGGCGCGGCGCCGATCGCGCGAGACGTGATCGAGTTCTTCGCCAGCCTCGACATCGTGATCCACGAGGTCTACGGGCAGTCGGAGGACACCGGTCCGACGTCGTTCAACATGCCGGGCGCGACGCGCTTCGGCACGGTCGGGCCGGCGCTCCCCGGCGTCGAGGTGAAGATCGCGCCCGACGGCGAGATCCTGGTCAAGGGTCCCAACGTCTTCCTCGGCTACTTCAAGGAGCCCGAGGCGACGAAGGACGCGCTCGTCGACGGCTGGCTGCACAGCGGCGATCTGGGCGAGCTGGACCCGGACGGCTTCCTCACGATCACCGGCCGCAAGAAGGAGATCATCATCACCGCCGGCGGGAAGAACATCTCGCCCAAGAACATCGAGGCCGCGATCAAGGAATCGGCGCTGGTCAGCGAGGCCGTCGTCATCGGCGACCGCCGGAAGTTCCTGTCGGCGCTCGTCACGCTCGACGAGGCGGCGGCGAAGAGCTTCCTCGGCGACCGCGCGAACGCGGCGCCGCTCCACGAGCACGCCGACATCCAGACGGCGATCCAGCAGCAGCTCGATCAGGTGAACGACAAGCTCGCGCGCGTCGAGCAGGTGAAGAAGTTCACGATCCTGCCGCGCCAGCTCGGCATCGACACCGGCGAGCTGACGCCCACCCTGAAGGTCAAGCGCAAGGCGGTGAACCAGAACTTCTCGCGCGAGATCGAAGCGATGTACGCGGACAGCCCGTAGGGCGCAAGCATTCCTGTATCCGAATCAGGGTCAGCGCATATACTCCGCGCGCGACTGTCCGGGAGGCGGACCGTCACCATCATGGACTCGCCGGTCGTGCGCCGCCGTCGCCTGGGGAATCCGCTCTCGTGGCGGATGGCGGATCGTTGTTACGCGATCGCGCTCCTCCTGACGGTGACCACGTTCCTCATCGGGACGGCGCAGGCGTTCGGGGGCTGGCCGTTCCTGCCGCCCGAGAGCAACGCGGCCGACGTCATCGGCTTCAACGTGATGGCGGTCCTGGCGTGGGCCACCCTCGCCTTCGTGGCGCGCGCCTCGCGCGCGAGCGAGGGCGACGGCATCGTGCTCGCGATCGCGACCGTCGTGCTGTACGCGATCACGCTCGCCGCGTTCACCCTGTTCACCGGGCCGTTCGGCGCGCCCGGCTGGATCGGCTTCCTCGGCGGCGCGGTGATCGGCTACGTCGTCTTCCCGCGCTGGGTCTCCCTCGGCGGCACGTTCATCTACGTGACGCTGGTGATCGTCGGCGCCGTCGCCATCGCCGAGGGCGTCTTCGACGGCACGCTGCTCGGCCCCGCAGCCCGCACCGTGCGGGTCGACACCGACGCGATCGTCCGTGGCGCGGTGTCGACCCTGCTCATGAGCGGGCTCACGTTCGTCATCATCATGTGGATCATCGACCGCTGGCGCGATCGCGAGGCGCGCTTCGAGCGGCTGGCGACGACGGACCCGCTCACCGGGGTCGCCAACCGCCGCCTCCTCTTCGACGTGTCCCGGCGCGAGCTCGCGCGCAGCCGGCGCTACGGCACGCCGACGTCGCTCATCATCATCGACCTCGACCACTTCAAGTCGATCAACGACCGGTTCGGCCACCTGGTCGGCGACCGCGCCCTCAGCCACGCCGCCGAGGTCCTCGGCGAGGCGATCCGCGACGCCGACATGATCTCGCGCTACGGCGGCGAGGAGTTCGGCATCCTCCTGCCGATGACCGACCTCGACGGCGCCTACGAGGTCGCGGAGCGCTGCCGCACGCGGCTGGCCGAGCGCCCGTTCCAGGCCAACGGCGACAACGTCACGATCACCGCCAGCCTCGGCGTCGCGTCGACGATCAAGGAAGGCGACGTCGACGAGCTGTTGCGCCGCGCCGACGACGCCTTGCTGCGCGCCAAGGCGCTCGGGCGCAACCGGACGGAGCGGGCTTAGGTCAGAGCGCCGCGGCGAGCGCGGGCAGCGCGCTGCCGAGGGGCGCTTCGAGCTTGGCGGCGGCGAGGGCGTCGCCGCGGGTCGGGCCGAGGTTGATGATCGCGATCGGGACGCGGCGCTCGGCGGCGCGGACGACGAAGCGGTAGCCCGAGAAGACCGCGAGCGAGGAGCCGACGACGAGGAGGGCCTCGGCGCGATCGAAGATCGACCATGCGCTCGTGACCGTGGCGGCGGGGACGTTCTCGCCGAAGAGGACGACGTCGGGCTTGAGGACGCCGCCGCAGGCCGGGCACGGCGGGACGATGAAGTCGGTGACGTCGGAGAGGTCGGCGTCGCCGTCGGGCGCGGCGGCGGCGGTGCGCTCGGTGATGCGAGGATTGGCGAGGAGCAGGCGCTCCTGCATGGTCGTGCGCGGGGTGGTGGCGCTGCAGTCGAGGCAGCGCACGCGGGAGAGGGCGCCGTGGAGCTCGACCACGTCGCGCGACCCGGCGGCGGCGTGGAGGCCGTCGACGTTCTGCGTGATCGTGCCGGCGACGAGGCCGCGCTCCTCGAGCGCCGCGAGCGCGTGGTGGCCGGCGTTGGGGCGCGCGGCGGCCATGAC
>JAIOII010000551.1 GCA_019912685.1 Kofleriaceae bacterium | reverse complement strand
CTCGCCGCCGGTGCGTGGCGTCCGCGGGCGCTCCGCCTCGTCGGCGGCGAGCGCGCGCTCGAAGCGCATCGCGAGCCGTGGCGTCAGCACCGTGTCGACGATGGACGGCTCGTGATCGACGGCGTTCACTCCGCGGTCCGGCACGGGTTCTCGACTATACTAGCGCCCGGGGCCGGTGCCCCATCATGTCCGTCGAGCCCAATCTCTCGCTGTGCGTCTCCGTCATCGAGCTGGCGCGCGTCGCCGCCGCGCGCCTCACCGTGCGCGACGCGACGCTCGGCTTCTCGCGCCTGGCCGCGCCCCAGCGCACCGCGCTCCAGACGCAGGCGGATCGCTGGGACGAGATCGCCGGCGGCCTGCTCCAGCGCTGGCGCGCGCAGCCCCGCGGCCCGGCGCGCCAGCTCGCCGCGATGGCGCGCAGCGATGACGAGCTGATCCTGTTCGCGCTCGCCTCCGCGCCGCAGATCGACCGCACGCTCGGCCGCGCCTACAAGAGCCTCTCCGGCGTCACCGAGCTCACGGTCGGCGTGCTCCTCGATCTCGCGTCGCCGCAGCTCGACGTGCGGCTCCAGCTCGTGCGCCATCTCCACGGCGATCGCGCGCTGCGCGCCTCGGGCCTGCTCGAGCTCCCGCGCCGCGGCCCGGCGATGCTCGACGACGTCGTCACCGTCGCGCCGAGCGCGATCGCCGCGCTCCGCAACGAGCCGATCGCGGCGCCGGGGCCCGTGGCCGCCGAGGGGCACCAGCTCCCCGACGAGCTCATCGAGGTCGTCGAGGCGGCGGTGCAGCTGCCGCGCTGGCGCGCCGGGAAGCTGTCGATCGTCGCCGGTCCGCCGGCGGAGCGCGAGGCGGTGCTGACGGTCCGATCCGCGCTCGATCGGCGACCGGTCTGGCACGTCGCCGACCCCGTCTCGGACATGGCGTCGTGGTGCCGGGACGCGTCGCTCTCCGGAGCGCACCTGGTACTCCCGTGGGCGAACCGACTCGACGCGCTACGTCACAGCGCCGCATGGACCCAGGCGGCGGTCGTGATCGCGTGTGATAGCGGCACGTTACCTCCCGAGTCGGGCGCCGATTCGCCTCCCGTCCTCACGACCGCCATCCGCGGCGCGGCGACGCCTGGTCTCAGCCGGTCGTTGCCGCCCGGAAGTGTGCGAACTGCCCTCGAAACTCTCGGGTTCTGAGGGGAAGGGGACCCTCGGGTCTCCCGTACTATGAGGGCCGACCCACCACGGCAAGGGCCCGCATGTCCCAGCTCGATCTTGAGCAACTCGAACTCGAGGGCGAAGAGCATCTCGCCGAGAACCAGCCCGCTCCGGGCAAGGCGACGCTCACGTCTCGCATCGGCAAGCCGCATCGTGCGGGCGCCGGTGACCTGATCGACGGCGCGACCGCGGCGCAGCTCGCCGGCGGGCTGGGCGTGGAGCTCTCGCGCGGCGACGGCGGCGATGGTGGCGGTGGTGCGCCCGGCGTCAGGAAGGGGCTGGGGCTCGGGTTCCTGGGTGGCCGCGGCGCCGAGATGGGCGGCGACGTGGCCGGGGAGGAGCTCGAGGCGAAGGCGGCGGGGCGCGGGCTCGAGTATCTCGGCGGGACGTCGCTCGCGGCGCAGCAGCGCGAGGTGGTCGACTTCGATCGCGGGGCCGGCGATTCGTTCTACGACGCGCGCGCGACGGTCGACGCGAAGCTCACCGGCGAGCTGAAGGTCGACGCGAAGGCGAAGAAGCAGGGCGACGAGGAGAAGGAAGGCGACGAGGACGAGGCCGAGGAGACGCCGGGGGGGAAGCCGGCCGTGAAGCCGAGCGCGCGCCTCGAGGCGCAGGTGCGCGCGCCGATGACGCCGGGCGCGTCCGGACCCGGAGTGGATCTGCGCGCGCAGCAGCGCGCGGTGGTCGACTTCGACGCCGCGGCCGGCGACACGTTCTACGACGCGCGCGCGACGGTCGACGCGAAGCTCACGGGCGACGCCAGGATCGGCAAGAAGCGCGACGAGGAGAAGGAAGGCGCCGAGGGCGAGGCCGAGGAGACGCCGGGGGTGAAGGCGAACGCGCGGCTCGAGGCGCAGGTGCGCGCGCCGATGACGCCGGGCGCGTCCGGACCCGGAGTGGAGCTGCGCGCGCAGCAGCGCGCGGTGGTCGACTTCGACGCCGCGGCCGGCGACTCGTTCTACGACGCGCGCGCGACGGTCGATCCGACGATCGCGAAGGCGCCGCCGCCGGCGCTGCCGGTGCCGTCGGTGCCGGACCTCGCGAGGGCGCCGGGCGGCCCGGCGGGCTCGGTGCCGCTCCCGTATCCGAACGTGGCCGCGACGCCGCAGACGGATCTGAAGTCGCAGCAGCGCGAGGTCGTCAACTTCGACGCGGCGGCGGGTGACTCGTTCTACGACACGCGCGCGACGGTCGATCCGACGATCGCGAAGACTCCGCCGCCGGCGCCGCCGGCGCCGACGCTGCCGACGACCGAGGCGGCCAGCGCCGCCGATCCGGCTGCCGACGAGGCGAAGACGAAGGCGCTGACCGACGCCGAGAAGG
>JAIOII010000550.1 GCA_019912685.1 Kofleriaceae bacterium | reverse complement strand
CACGCAGGCCGCGGCGCCGTCGAGCGCGCCCTCGTCGCCGGCCTCGTCGCCGAGCGACAGGTCGTTCCCGACCAGCTGCGCCTCCGGGGTGTCCGTCTCAGGCACGCCCGGCTATTGTAGCCCGGAGGGACCTACGGGTTGGGCGTCATGAACCCGCACGCCGACTCGGGGATGCAGTACCCCGTCCAGCAGCCATCACGGATGCCGGGCACCGTGCCGACGGGGCACGCGGGCGGCAGCGAATCACAGAGGACGTCGCCCGTGCACGCGCCGGGATCCTGGTTGGCGACGCACGTCGCGGTGCACTGGCCGCCGGGACAGCTCTCCTCGCAGTGATAGCCGGGACCGCAGTCGACCGCGGCGCACGCGCCGCCGGTCTCGGGCACGCAGACCGGGCGGCACTCGCCGGCGGCGTTGCACTGGATCTCGCAGGTCTGGCCCACCGGGCAGGTCACGCTCGCGCACGTCCCCCCGACCGGCACGCACTGCCACTGACAGACCGGCTGCGGCGCGTCCGCGCCGTCGTCCCAGCCGCCGCCGCTGCCGCCGCTACAGACCTCGACGCACTGCGTGTCGGGCGGGCACTCGAGCGGGCACACGTTCTGATCGGGCACGCACTCGCCGCGGCAGATCGGATCGCACGCTTCGCCGTCGGTCGAGTCGCACGGGAAGCACGTCTCCTCGCAGTGCCAGCCCGGCGCGCAGTCGATCGCGGCGCACGTCCCCGCCGGCGGCTCGCACCGGCCGTAGCAGACCGGCGGGCACTCCTGACCCGACATCGGATCGCATCCCGGCGGCGGCAGGCACTCGGTGTCCGACGTGCAGTTCCAGCCGGCGGGGCAGTCGCTGTCGCCGTAGCAGCCCTGCACGTTCTCCGCGCCGCACGCCTGGAAGCGGAGCGGCGGCGCCTCGAGCGCGGCCCAGTAGCTATCGGCGTAGATGCCGACGCAGTCGTTGTGGCGCGAGCACTCGTACGCGTCGAGGCTCTCGCACGCGACGCGCTCGTACGCGGGCCCCGACGGCGCGATGCTCCAGCACCCGTAGAACGCGCGCGGCGCCTGATCGCAGACGGTGTCGGGCGGGCACGGCGTCTCGGTGTAGATCGCGCGGCAGCGCTCGGCGGCCATGCACTGGTTCTCGGAGAGCGCCTCGCACTCGCTCGGGCACTCGCCCCAGTCGGGCAGCGGCGCGCGATCCTCGGCGGCGCCGTTGGCCGGCACGTCGTAGCCGCAGCCACCGCCGCCGGGCCCGCCGAGGTACTCGCATGCCCCGTTCTCGGGGTTGCGGAGGCCGACGGGCGCGATGGCGCCGTCGCCGTAGTCGAGGCAGTCGTCGTCGTCGTCACCGAAGTAGACGCTGCAGCCCGACAGCGCGGCGGCGGCGAGGACGAAGAGAGCGGGACACAGCCGGTTCCTCATCGGGGTGCTCCTCGATCGATGGTAAGCGAGTGGCAGAGGGTGGAAGAAGCTGCTTCGGGGTGAGCAAGGTGCAGGCCACGCGCAACCCCGCGACGCGCCTGGGCGGCGAGTCGCGAGCGGCACGGATTTCCGAGGCTTGACTCGGGGGCGATCGCGGTTTACCCAGGCCCCCGGACCCCCCATATGAGCCGCATCGGCCTCGCGTTCTCCTCGTTCTTCCGCCTCCTTTTCGGCAAGCAGCTCCGGCCTGAAGCCGCGACGTACCTCCCGGAGGACGCGATCAAGGCGCTGCTTCCGGAACCGGCGAAGGCGGAGCCGGCGAAGACGGAGCCGGCGAAGGCTCAGCCGGCGAAGGCGGAGCCGGCGATCGAGAAGCCGGTCGCTCCGAAGAAGCCCGATGGCTCGGCGCAGCGGGACGGCGCGCTCGCGCTCCTGGCGCTGCTCCAGCGCGAGGGCCGACTCGTCGACTTCCTGCGCGAGCCGCTCGAGTCGTACGCCGACGCCGACATCGGCGCGGCGGCGCGGGATGTCCACCGCGGCTGCAAGAAGGTGCTCGAGCAGTGCTTCACGCTCGAGGCGGTGATGCCGGGCGAGGAGGACGCGAAGGTCTCGGTGCCGAAGGGCTTCGATCCGGGCGAGGTGCGGCTCATCGGCGAGGCGCGCGGCGAGGCGCCCTTCGCCGGCACGCTCCGCCACCACGGCTGGCGCGCGACCAAGACGCAGCTGCCGTCGCTGGCCGACGGCGTCGATCGCGCGATCGTCGCGCCCGCCGAAGTCGAGGTGTGACGTGACGACGCGATTCGTCGTCGGCATCGATCTCGGCACCACCAACTGCGCCGTCGCCGCGGTCGACACCGCGCAGGAGATGCCGCAGGCCGAGCACGTCACGATCACGCAGGTCGTCGGCCCGGGTGAGGTCGCGGCGCGGGCGACGATGCCGTCGAGCCTGCTCCTGCCCGCGGCGCACGAGGTCGCGCCCGAGGCGATGGCGCTGCCGTGGACGGGGCCGGCGCCCTTTGCCGTCGGCGCGTTCGCGCAGAGCCGCGGCGCCGAGCTGCCGCACCGCCTCGTCTCGAGCGCCAAGTCGTGGCTGTCGTCGAGCCACATCGATCGCGGCGCGGCGATCCTGC
>JAIOII010000549.1 GCA_019912685.1 Kofleriaceae bacterium | reverse complement strand
GAGGCGGCGGCCGCCGCCTCGACCTTGCCGTGGTAGGTCTGGAACGTGGGCGCCGGCGTGCCGTCGGGCGCCTGGCCGCGCACGATCGCGAACGCGCGCGCGACGTTCGGGTAGCGCGACGCGTACTCGCCGGGGTGGAGGAGCTCGCCGAGCCAGACCCAGTACGAGCGATGGCGCAGCATGTCCTCGGCGAGCGCGTCGGGCGCCATGCCGTCGAGGAGCGCGAAGAGCGCGCGGCGCAGCGGCCGCCGCAGCTTGGCGACCTTGAAGCGGCGCACGGTGATCGGCACGTTGACCGTGCGCGTGCGCGGCCCCCGCGGCGCGACCTTGCCGAGGAAGCGCAGCACGCGCGCCCACGCCGGGACGTGATCGTCGATGATCTCCACCCGCCGCCACACGGTCTCGCCCTGGAGCGCCACGCTCGCGCCCGAGTACGCCGCGATCACGCGCAGCACGTCGGTCGCCGTGCGCAGGTGCGCGCGCACCGCCGGCAGGACGGCGTCGGGCGCGAGCAGCTTGAAGAGCGTGCCGACCACGAGCGCCATGTTCTCCTTCACGACGATGCGCTCGGGGAGCCACGGCAGGACGCGCTCGCGCCGCTCGTGCACGAGGTGCGTGAGGTCGGTCGCGTCGGCCGGCGACATCGCCTGCGGGCGCGCGCAGAAGCTCTCGAAGAGGGCGCGGGCCGCGGCGTCGAGGTCATCGCCGAGGTCGAGCAGCTTGAAGCGGACGTCCTCCTTGCCGCGCACCCGCACCGGCGGCTCCCGGAAGAACGGCGAGCTCCGATCGACGGCGTGCTCGCACACCGGACACGCGCTGTAGCTCGCGCCGTCGAAGCAGTGATCGCAGACGACGTGCTCGCACGGCGACAGCACGTGCGTCGTTCCATGCTTCTTGCAGCAGAGGCACGGCTGATCGACGGCCTGCAGGAGGTGGACGAGCACCTTCTGCCAGTACAGCGTGCGCGTGTCGGCCGGGATGCCGTCGGGGAACGTGCGGAAGAGCGGCTCGTGCTTCACGTGCGCGCCGACGGCCGCGGCGAGCACGCGCTGCAGATCCGCCGAGAGCGCCGCGAGCTCCGCGGTGCCGAGCTGCGCGAGCCGGCGCGACAGGCGCACGGACACCACGTAGCCGAGGTTGGCGAGCTCGAGCTCGACGGCGCGCACGTGCTCGGCGGGCGCGGGCGTGCCCTGCGGCTCGACGAAGACGAGGCCGTCACGGCGAAGGAGGATGTCGCGCGCCGAAGGAACCATCACACCGCTCCGGGAAAAGGGCCGGGATGGACGGCCTTGGCCATCCACCCCGAAGTGAAGGAAATCGCCCGAGCTAGTTTCGAGGTTTTCGAGAAGGAAGCCCGGACTCAGCCTTCGCGCGCCAGCGTGGCATGCGATCGCGCGGCGCGCTACTGCTGCGCCTGCCGCGCCGCCTCGCTCCGGATCGTCGCGCGGTACGAGCTCGTCGCCGCGTCCCACTCCCAGACGTCGTGCGCGTCGCCGAAACCCAGATCGAGAATGGGTTTCTTGAGCGGCCGGAAGCCGTCGGTCATCGGGATGCTCGCCACGCGGTGGAGCCGTCTCGGCCGCGCGTGCTCCGGCAATGTCCCGACCGCTGCCGCGATCGCCGCGAGATCGAGCGTCGCGCCCGGGGCGAGCGCGAACGCCGCCATCACGACCTCGCCGCGCTCCGCCGGCACGCCGACGGCGCAGCAGCCGATGATCGACGGCACGGTGTGCAGCGCGTCCTCGACCTTGCGGCTCATCACCGGCCCGTGCGCGGTCTTGATGCTGTCGCCCCAGCGATCGACGAACCAGTAGTCGCCGTCGGCGTCGATCGTGAGGATGTCGCCGGTGAAGAACCACGTGTCGCCCGACGCGAACGCGTCGCGCAGGAGCCGCGCCGGCGGCAGGTGCGCGACGTCGGCGATGCCGCGCGGCGAGTCGAGGCGCGCGACGAGCATGCCGGGCTCGTCGATGCGCGCGCGCACGAGGTGGCCGCTGGCGTCGCGCACGAGCTCGTCGGCGTCGAAGTCGTACGCCGCGATCGCCATCTCCGGGCTGCCCGGCAGCGGCCGCCCGACGGCGCCGACCTTCTCGCCCGACGCGTTGGCGAGCACGGCCGACGCCTCGGTCGACGCGTAGAACTCGAGCACGCCGAACCCGTCGAAGCGCGCCAGCAGCTTCTGCCACAGATCGGGGCGCATGCCGCTGCCCGCGAACAGGCGCACCGGGTGATTCTGCTCGCCGACGGTGTGCGGCGCGTGGACGAGCGAGCGGCACATCTCGCCGGCGTAGAACACGATGGTGACGCCGTAGCGCCGCACCTCGCGCCAGAAGACGTCGGGGCGGAACTGCGTCGCCAGCGCGAGCCGCGCGCCGCCGGCGAGGGCGCTGCCCGCCGCGACCAGGATCGCCGTCGGGTGATGGAGCGGCAGGCAGCAGTAGACCGTGTCGCGGTTGGTGAGCGTGCACGTCGCCGCGGCGCCGAGCGCCGAGAACGCCCAGCGCCGGTTCGTGATGCGGCTCGCGCGCGGCGCCGCGAAGCCGCCGCCCGACACGATCACCATCGCCAGATCACGCGCGCGTCCGGGATCCGGACGGTACCAGGGCGGCGGCGGCACCGCCTCGGGATCGACCTGCTCGAGGTCGATCGCGCCCGCCGGAAGCGCGCGCGCCTCGTGCACGCCGCCGAGGACGAGGAGCTTCCCGGCCCAAGCCGAGCGCACGCGCGCCGC
>JAIOII010000548.1 GCA_019912685.1 Kofleriaceae bacterium | reverse complement strand
GACGGCAACAGCGTCGTGCTCGACGCGCCGGGCGGGCTCGTCGTCGTCGATACGGGCCGGCACACCGAGCACCAGGAGAAGCTCCTCGCCCACGCCCGGCGCGTCGGGAAGCCCATCGCGGTGATCGTCAACACGCACTGGCACCTCGACCACAGCGGCGGCAACGCCGAGCTCCGGGCGGTCTACCCCGACGCCGAGATCGTCGCGACGCGCGCCGTCGAGGGTGCGCTCGTGGGCTTCTTCCCGCAGAGCCGCGCGGCGAGCGACGAGCTGATCGCCAGCGGCTGGGCGACGCCGCAGCAGCTCGAGGACCTCCGGCTCGGCCGCGCCGCCATCGCCGACACGCGCAACCTCCTGCCGACCGCCCGATCACGGCGTCGGGCACGGTCGAGCTCGCCGGGCGCGCGCTCGAGCTGCGCGTCGCGCCGTTCGCGGCCACCGAGGCCGACCTCTGGATCTTCGATCCCGCGACGCGCACCGTCATCGCCGGCGATCTCGTCGTCGCCGAGGTGCCGTTCTTCGACACCGGCTGCCCCGACGGGTGGCGCGCCGCGCTCGGCGAGATCGCGGCGACGCCGTTCGAGCGCCTCGTCCCCGGCCACGGCGACACGATGACGCGCGAGCAGTTCACGGCGTGGCGCGCGGCGTTCGACGCGTGGCTCGATTGCGCGGCATCGCCCGCCGACGTCGCGACGTGCGTCGCCACGTGGCGCACCGGCGCCGCGGCGTTCATCGCGCCGGGCGACGAGGCGCGGATCGACGAGTACGCCGCGTACTACACGACCGAGATCCTGCGCTCGCCCGACGCACGCGACCGCTTCTGCCGGCCGCTCGCGCCCTGACCCTGCGCGACCTGCCCGGGTGTCGCCGACGCGCGGGAACATGTCGCTCGCCTGCAGGTGACATGTCACCCGCGATGCGGCCGCGGTGCCTGGCGCAGTCACGCAGATCCGGGTGGTTGCGAGCGGCATCGTGCGTGCACTTCGCGGCACCACACCCATGAGGAGCTCGCTGACGATGATCCGATTCGCTCTGCTCGCGACCACGTTCACCCTGTTCACCACGCTCGCCGCCTGTGCCACCGATGATCCGGGGGCCGCGAGCCGGTACGTGTGCAGTCCGGCCGCCGGCGATTGCGGCGATGATCCGCTGGTCGCCGAGGCGTCGTCGATCCTGTCACGGGCCGGCGTCGACATGGCGCGCATCGAGACGCTCGAGCTGTCGGTCGACGCCGGCGGCGCGAGCGAAGAGCTCGAGCCGGCGGCGACGCACAGGGCGGGCGTTACCTGCACCACCAGCGGATCCCACACCGCATGCTGTGCGTGGGACCTCGACGGAGGCTGGGCGGAGTGCTGGTGGGAGTGAGCCACCGCCCGCATCGGCCACGGCGGCGCGCGGGAGTCGCTGGCACATGACGGACGATTCGATCCGGACGTGGCTTCGTTCGGTCGAAGACGGCCCGACGCTTGGAGCGCGCGAGCCACCTGCTTAGGGTGATCGCATGGGACTCCTCGACGCGATCCTGGGACTGTTCGGCGGCGCCGCCAAGGTGGACTACGGCAAGATCAACCCCGACGACATCGAGGCGTACTGGCGCGTCGACCACGACGTCGATCAGGGCGAGCGGGCCGGCCCGGCGCAGCTGGCGCAGGCGCTCGCGAAGTGGGGCCTCCGCGACATGGACCACTGGGAGAAGGTCAAGGAGGCGCTCGCCGTTCGCCACAACAGCAACCCCGAGTTCGCGATGGCCGCGAGCCGCGTGCAGTACGAGGCGCAGATGGCGAACATGGCGGGCAGCTACCAGATGCCGCCCGAGTACGCGACGGCGCCGCACGGCATCACGCTCGACCGCTACGCCGCGATCAACGCGCGGCTCCAGCTCGGCCACGCGGCGGCCGCGGTGCTGGCCGAGTTCCGGATCGACACCGCGCGCTGGACGGAGGTCGACAGCACGTGGAAGTGGCGCATGGGTCCGCAGGCCGACGCCATGGCCGCCAGCATCCTGAGCTCGTCGTACTTCGCCATGCACCAGCAGGCGATGGCCGCGTACGGGAGGCGGTGATGGTCGTCCCCGCCGGGTTCCCGTCGTTCCCCTGCCCGCGGTGCGGCGGCGCGCTGCCGGCGACGATGGCGGCGGGCATGGTCATCCCGTGCCCGCTGTGCCGGCAGCAGATCGTCGTGCCGGCGGGCGGC
>JAIOII010000547.1 GCA_019912685.1 Kofleriaceae bacterium | reverse complement strand
GCCTGGGCCGGCGGCGCGATGGCCGACGCGGAGCGCCTCGAGGCCGGCGCGCGCCGCGTCGCCATGACGATCGGCCGCAGCCTCGAGCTCGCGTACCTCTGCGCCCATGCGCAGTGGTGCCTCGACCACGGACGCGGTCGTTACGCGGCGGCGGCGGCGCGACGGTTCGCGCGCAACGGCGTCGATCTCGTCGACGACGTCGAGCGCGACGACACGCGCGCGTTGCTCGCGTAGCTGTGGCGCGCCTCAGTCGGGCGGGACCGACGGTGGGCGGGCCGGCGGTGCGATGATCGGGTGCTCCTCGAGCGCCGAGATGAACGCGCTCGCCCAGACCTGCGCCGAGCCGCGCCGCACGATGCGCTCGAGCTCGCGGTGGCGCGCCACCCGCTCGGCGGCGCCCATGCGGAGCGCCTGGTCGAGATCCGCGGCCATGCCGTCGACGTGGTACGGGTTGGTCAGGAGCGCTTGCTCCATCTCCTCGGCCGCGCCGGCGAAGCGCGAGAGCATGAGCACGCCGGGGTCGGCGCGATCCTGCGAGGCGACGAACTCCTTGGCGACGAGGTTCATGCCGTCGCGGAGCGGCGTCACCAGCGCGACGTCGGCGGCGCGGTAGAGCTGCGCCAGCACCGCCGGCGGGTACGAGCGGTAGAGGTACCGGACCGGCGTCCAGTCGGCCTCGCCGTACGTGCCGTTGATGCGGCCGACCATGGTCTCGACGCGGTGGCGCAGGTCGGCGTAGTCGGGGACGTCGGCGCGCGACGGCACCGACACCTGCACGAACATGACCTCGCCGCGCCACGCGGGGTGCTTCTCGAGCAGGCGCGCGAACGCCGAGAGCCGCTCGGGGATGCCCTTCGAGTAGTCGAGGCGATCGACCCCGAGGATCAGCTTGCGCTTGCCGATCTGCGCGCGCAGCGCGGTGACGTCGGCGGCGTCGGCGGTGCCGGCGGCCTTGTGGAACGCGTCGGGGTCGATGCCGACCGGGAACACGCGCACGTCGACGGCGCGGTCCGGGCGCTTGGCGCCGAGGACGTCGATGCAGTCGCGCAGATTCGAGCATGCGCGCCAGGTCTGCACGCCGATGAGGTCGTACTCCTGCAGCGCGCCGAGGATCGGGCGCGCCCACGGGCAGGTCTCGAGCACGTCCCGCGGCGGGAACGGCACGTGGAGGAAGAGCCCCAGGCGCCCGCGGTGGCCGATGCGCCGCAGCTCCTGCGCGAGGTACAGGAGGTGGTAGTCCTGGGCCCAGACCGTCGCCTCGGGATCGACGAGGCTCGACGCGAGCTGGGCGTACGCGCGGTTGGCGTCGACGTACGCCCGCCACTCCTCGTCGACGTAGCGCACGCGGCCCGGCATGCAGTGGAAGAGCGGCCACAGCGCGCGGTTGCAGAAGCCGCCATAGAACGAGCGCCGCCAGCCCGGCGGGTAGTCGAAGCTGGCGCGCGGCGGCATCGCGTCGTCGTTGTACGTGAGCGTGAGCCCCGGATCGCGATCGCGACCGCTCCAGCCGAGCCACACGCCCTTGTGACGCGTGAGCGCCGCCTCGAGCGCCGAGGTCAGCCCGCCGACCTCCCGCGTGCGGCCGCCGCCGTCGGCGGGCAGGCGGTTCGACACGACGAGCAGCGGGAAGGCGCCGGGCCGCATGTCGTGGCGCTCGGGATCGCTGACCATCGCCGGCGGCGTGCCGACGGGCTTCGTGCGCGCGGCGCACAGCCAGGTGAGGAGCATGCGCGCGGCGTCGGTGTCGGCGACCTGACCGTTGGCATGCGTCCGCCGGTGCGGGGTCCCGACGCGGACGCCGGCGTCGCGCTCGTCGAGCCCCATGAAGAGATCCTCGTCGGTGTGATCGTCGCCGAGCCCGAGGATGCGCGCGCCCGCCGGCGCCCGCTGGCGTAGCCAGAGGAGCGCGTTGCCCTTGTGCGCGGCGCGATGGCGCACCTCGAGCATCTCGGCGCCGTCGAGGCGCTCGAACTCGGGCTGCGTCTCGAGCCACTCGTCGACGCGGGTCTCGGCCCCGGACACGAGCACGTCCCGCGTCGCGTGGGGCACGGCGCGCCAGTGGAGGCAGACCGAGGCGCGCTTGTGCTCGACGATCGCGCCC
>JAIOII010000546.1 GCA_019912685.1 Kofleriaceae bacterium | reverse complement strand
GACGCGCGCGCCGTTCGGCCTCGGCGGCGGCGGGTCGGGCGCCACGGGGAACAACCGTCTCGACGGCGCGGGCGACGAGCGCGGCGGCCTGCGCCTGCACGTGGCCCATGTGATCGAGGAAGGTCGCCGGCGACGTGCGCGCCATGGCGGCGGCGACGAGGCGGGCGCCGGCGTGGTTGGCGGCGATCTGCGCCTCGAGATCGGCGAGGTTGTCGAGCGGGCGGCGCGCCGGGTGCGGCCCGGCGGTGAAGGCGGCGAGGATCGCGTCGCGCCGCAGGTGACCGGCGACGACGATCGGCAGGTGCTCGAGCGCGATGCCCTCGTCGGCGAGCGTGCGCGAGGACGGCGGCATCGAGCCGGGCGTGAGGCCGCCGACGTCGGCGTGGTGGCCGCGGTTGGCGAGGATGTAGAGGAGGCGGCCGGCGTCGTCGTGGACGGGCGTGATGACGGTGATGTCGGGGAGGTGCGAGCCGCCGGCGGCCGGATGGTTCGTGGCGTACACGGTGCCGGGCGGCGGCGCCGGGACCGTGGCGAGGAGCGAGCGGATGGTCTCGCCCATGGCGCCGAGGTGGACCGGGATGTGCGGCGCGTTGGCGACGAGGCCGCCGCGCGCGTCGAAGAGCGCGCAGGAGAAGTCGCGGCGCTCGCGGATGTTGGTCGACACCGCGGTCCGCTCCAGCACGGTCCCCATCTGCCCGGCGATCGACATGTACAGGTTCGCGTGCACCGCCACGCTGACGGCATCGATCCCCGTGCCCGTGCCCGTGCCCGTGCCCGTGCCGGAGCCCGACTGCTCCAGTCGCAGCACGCTGCTCGGCTCCATCACCGCCCGCCACCCGACGTCGACGACCACCGACGCATGCGCGTCCAGCAACAGCGCCGGTCCCTCCACCACCGCTCCCGCCAGCACGTCCTCCATCCCCCACACCGGCACGTCCTCGTGCATCGCGCCGCCCGACCACATCGCCTGCCGCCGCCGCGGCGCCGTCAGCGCTCCCTCCGCCCTCGCCGGCAGCGCCGGCACCGCGCTCGCCACCACCACCTCCACCCGCCCCGCCGCGATCTCGACCTCCGCCTCGCGCGCGTACCCGAACCTCACGCGGTGCGCCGCCGCGAAGCGCTCCTGCACCTCCTCCACGCTCCCCTCCTCCGCCACCTCCAGCGCCGTATCGCTCCCCCGGTACCGCAGCCCGAGTGTCCGGTTCACGGACACGCGCGCCCCATCCGCGGCCTCCCCGGTCATCGCGAACCGGCCGTCCCACTCGATCGGATCCATCTTCGCCCGCACCCCCGCGAGCCCCGCCTCGTCGAGCACGACCCGCCCGCCGTCGACCTCGGCGTGCCACGTGAGCGGCGCGAGGCCCATGCCCCACGCCGAGAGCAGCCCGGCGAAGCGCGGCACGATCACCCGCGACACGCCGAGCATCTCCGCCACCGGGCACGCGTGCATCCCGCCGGCGCCGCCGAACACGACGAGCGCGAAGTCGCGCACGTCGCGCCCGCGCGCGATCGTCACCTCGCGCACCGCCTCCGCCATGTTCGCGCTGGCGACCTCCGCGAACGCCGCCGCCGCCCCCGTCGCGTCGCGATCGCCCAGCGC
>JAIOII010000545.1 GCA_019912685.1 Kofleriaceae bacterium | reverse complement strand
CACCGTCGCGGCGATGCTGCCGGCCGCGCTCTTGCTCGGCGGCTGCCGCGCCACGACCACCACCGCGACGACCGATCACGCGCTCCGCACCACCAGCGCGATCGTCTACTACCACCAGGCCGTCGGCGCCGGCCCGTCGCTGATGACGCGCGCCGACGGCAGCGTCCTCGACGAGCGCCGCTACGAGCCGTTCGGCGCGGCGATCGACTCGTTCCGCGAGCTGCCGGGCGGAGGCAGCGTCCTCGGTCCCGTCGACTTCACCGTCGATCCCCACAACGTGCTCAACAAGGAGAGCGACGCCGACACCGGCTGGAGCGATCACGGGGCGCGCTGGATGGCGCCGGAGACCGCGCGCTGGCTGACGCCGGATCCGCCGGTGAAGGCGCCGGATCCGAAGTTCATGGTCCAGCCCTGGGGGCTGCACCCGTACCAGTACGTCGAGCAGAACCCGATCCTGTTCTGGGATCCGGACGGCCGGGACAAGAAGAGCAAGGCGAGGCAGACGTACGACGACGCCGACAAGGCCGTCGAGGTCAAGCTCGTCGACGCGTACGCCGTCGACGAGAAGCACGGCCCCCTGACCGTGAAGGTCATCGGCGCCGAGGCGGCGATCACGAACACCGGCGTCAAGGCCGAGGTCACGATGGCGCAGATCGACGTGGGGTTCGGCAACGAGCACGCCGACATCGGCGTCGAGCTGACCGCGGGTCAGGGGACGTTGCGGGCTGGCAAGGATGGCCTCGAGGTCGGGGTCGTCGGCGTGGAGGCCAAGGCGCGCGGGCGCGTTGGCCCGGTGACGGGCGGTGTGAGCATCGGGGCGAGCGCCGGCTTCAAGGTGGGGTGGGGGCGCAAGACGAGCCCTGCTGGCAAGGAGCAATGGACGATCAGCGTCGACGGCAAGCTGGGCCTCGGGCTCGAGCTCGAGATCGACCTGTTGCCGATCGCGCGTTTTGTCGCCGGAGACGGACCGAGTGTGGTGGACACGATCAAGAGCCAGATGATCGAGGCGCACCGGGCCCGGTGGGCGGCCACCGAGCGCGCCCTCCACGAGGGCATTCGTACCGGGCGACAGCGCGCACAGGAGCTGGACAAGCTCGTCGAGCAGTGCGGCCCCGGCGCGGCATGCCTGACCCAGCCGATCCGTCCGCCGCCGCGCACCGACGCCGCCCGGTGAGCGGCCGGCGTAACGCTCCGGCTGGAGCGGCAACTGCCCGGGGGAAAGGAACCCGACATGCTCCGACCTTCCCCCGTGACCCATCCCCGCTGGTCGCGCCGCGCCACCGCCTCGCTGGCGGCCAGCGCGCTCGGCCTCGCCGCCGCGCCATCGATCGCCGACCAGCTCTCCGTCACGGTCCGCGCGACGGCCGAGCCGCCGTCCCAGGCCGACGCGCTGCCCACCACCCTGATCGAGCCCGCCGACGTCGCCGAGACGCCCGAGCCGATCTGCGGCGTCTGCTCGATCGTCATCAAGCCGACGTCGGCGTCGTCGGAGGCCGCCACGATCGTCATTCCCGCCGCGGAGGACTTCGTGGGCGACGTGGACGTGATCGTGTCCCTGGACGACGGCCGGCACGCGACCGGCCGCATCGCCGGCGTGGAGATCGCGGGCGGCAGCCGGCGCACGGTCGCGGTCACGCCCGGCGACGACTGGCGATGGGAGGATGTCCGCGTCGTCTGGACGCGCAGTCACCGCACGTCGGTCGTCCACCAGAAGCAGGCGAGCGTGCGCTGGGACGAGCCGGTGGCCGACCGGGCCCGCGGCGCCACGCTCGGCGAGAGCGGCGTCGCGGTCGCCACCACCGACGACTTCGCCGGCGATCTCACGCTGGTGATCGTGAGCGATCCCGATCCCGAGACCGGCCGTCCGGCGCGAGCGACGGCGACCCTCGACGGGATCCAGCTCGCGGCGGGGGATGACCTCGCGATCCAGGTCGCGACGGCGTGGACGTTCGACTGGGACGACGTTCGCGCGGCGTGGATCGAGCTGCGCCCCGAACCCGGGGCCGCCGCGGGCGACCCGAAGCCGGAGTGGAGGTACGTCTCCATCCGGCGGTACTGACCCGCGCGATCGGCGGTGGCGGTCAGCGCCGCGACGGCGCGTCCGAGGCAACGCAGGGCATGGCGGGACAGGATCGGAGGTCGCTCGCCGGACACGCCATCCGATCATCCCACATCCTGGCTCCTCTACCGGAACCCCACGAGCGCGTCGCCGAGGGCGGCATCCGAGAGCGCGGGCGCGACCTCGCCGCGCGCCTTGGAGACGAAGATCCAGACGCGCCTGGTCTCCGGGTCGCCGTGGACGCGCACGGACACGACCGTGCGCGCGCCGTGGTGCGGGAACACGAAGCGCAGGACCGAGTCCAGCCCCGTGGCGCAGCCCGCCTCGATCGCCGCCGCGAACTCCTTCACGGCGCTGCACGGCGCGATGTCGGAGAACTTCGCGCCGAGCACGCTGGGCGGGAAGTACCCGGCCGCGTCGCCCTCGAAGCGGTTGAAGCGATCGATGCGGCCCTCCTCGTCGAGGCGGATCGCGCCGAACGGCAGGTCGTCGAGCTCCTCGCGCGACATGGCCGCGAGGCGCTGCAGATCGTCCGTCGAGAGCTGCCGCACGTCGCCGGGCCAGGCGGTCCGGGTCGCCGCCCGGTAGAACGCGTCGATGAGCTCGAGCAGCCGGCGCACGTCGAACGGCTTGCGCAGACACGCGGTCGCGCCGTGGCGGAACGCGTCGTTCTGCCACCCCGAGGGGCGCGCCGACATGACGAACACCGGCGTGCGGACCGCGAGGTCCGAGAGCACGCGGAGCACCGCGCCGCCGGAGAGCTCCTCGAGGTCCTCGTCGAGCAGGACCAGGCCGAAACCGTCGGTCACGCGCGCGATGCCGTCGAGCGCGCTCGTCGCACGGCGGACGTCGTAGCCGTCGCGTTCGAGCACCCAGCACAGCGCCTCCCCCAGATCCTCGTCGTCCTCCACCACCAGCACCTTGTTGTCCATCGCCGCCTCCACGGCGAAAGTGTAGTGCGCGGCGCGCGCGCGGGCGAGGCGCGGACCGGCTCAGCC
>JAIOII010000544.1 GCA_019912685.1 Kofleriaceae bacterium | reverse complement strand
CCGCGCCGGTGCGCAGCGCGCTGTCGCCCACCGTCCAGCGCAGGATGAAGTCGCGATCGAGGCGCTCGCCGGGCCGCAGCTCGACGCGCCAGCCGGCGCCGTCGGGCGTCGCGTGCGCCTCGTGCAGGCTCGAGCGCAGGCCGCCGATCGGCAGGCCCGCGCCGTCGATGATCACGGCGAGCGCGAGGCGCACGGGCGACGGGAAGCCCGGCAGGAGCACCGGCGGGGAGATGCGCGACGCATCCGGTACGCGATCGGTGTCGCCGCTCGTGCCCGTGCCGGCCTGGTCGCCGGCGAGCGGCGCGCCCGGGATGTAGCGCGGCGCGACGACGAGCGGGAACACGTACGACACCTCGCCGTCCTCGACGGGCAGCGGCCCCACCATCGAGATCGTGATGATCGCGTGATCGCCCGGCACGAGGTTGCCCACGCGCAGCGTGAAGACGCCCGGCCGATCCTCCTCGGCGATCGCCGCGCGCTGGCCGGCGGCGATCGCGTTGTCGTACGTCTCGCGCGCGCGGCCGCGCTCGTCGATGACGCCCTCGACGACGCGTCCGCTCACCTCCATGCGGAAGCGGTGCACGGCGGCGCGGTCGGGGAGCGGGAAGATGTACGTCGCCTCGATCGGCTCGCCGGTGTGGTTCACGAACGTCTGCCGCAGCTCCGTCGACACCTCGAGCCCCGTGACCCGGGCCTCCACCTCGAGCGCGGCGAGCGGCAGGCGGCCGCGCGACGTCTCGAGGCAACCGAAGCCGTGGTCGCTCCGGTACGGGTGGGTGAGCGAGGGCTCGACGGTGATCGGCTGTGGCATGGGCATCATGGTGGGTCCTCCAGGGTACGTTCGTGACGGGGCTAGGGGTTCGGCGAAGTCGAGGGCGTGGCAGCAGGAGCGGGAGTGATGAGGTGTCGGCGAAGGAGCTCGGTGAGGAGAGGCGAGGCGGCGGAGAGGAGGGCGGCGGCGTCCGCGTCGGTGGCGGGGCGCGTCGTCTCGAACGCGAGGCGGACGCCGGGGGCGAGGGTGAGCTCGACGACGGAGGTCAGAGACGGAGACGGAGAGGGAGACGGAGAGGGGGCAGGGGCCGAGGGGAGATCGGGCTCGGCGAGCTCCATCGCGGGCTCGCGCCAGAAGTCGCGGCGGCTGGTGGCGCGCGGAGGCCTGGTGGCGAGCGCGATGCCGGTGAGCCGGGCGAGCGCGTGGTCGTCCATCGCCGGCAAGCTGTGCTGGATCTCGGCGAGCGTCTTGCCCTCGCCCTGGAACCGCTTGATGGCGACGAGCTGCGCGAGGTGACGCGGGCCGTAGATCGCGGTGCGCCCCCGCAGCTGCGGACGATCGAGGAGCCCGAGGGTCGTGTAGTAGCGGACGCTGCGCTCGTCGGGGACCGCCCTCACCTGCCCGTTGACCGGTGCCTCCTCGCCCGCGAGCTGCTCCTCGACCTGCTCGCAGAGCTCACGGATGGTCCACGATGCGCTCACCCGTGCAACATGACACTGTCATATGACACTGTCAATGATGCATTTCACAAGTGCTCGTACTTGCCGTAGATCTTGGCCGTGCGCCTGGCCTGGCTGACCGACATCCACCTCGATTTCCTGGACCCCGCCGCCCGGGCGGCCCTGGCCACATCGGTGCGCGACCGCAAACCCGACGGCGTCGTGGTCACCGGCGACATCGCGATCGCGCCGTCGGTGCTCGAGCTGATCGAGCAGCTCGCGACCGCGAGCGGCGCGCCGCTCTGGTTCGTGCTCGGCAACCACGACTTCTATCGCGGCTCGGTCGCGGACGTGCGCGACCGCGCCGCCGCCCACGCCGGCCACG
>JAIOII010000543.1 GCA_019912685.1 Kofleriaceae bacterium | reverse complement strand
GCGCGGACACCCGCAGACTATGGCACCGAATCCGGCTACGCGCGCGCTGCGAGCAGCTCTTCGGCGGCCCGCAGGATCTCGAGTGGGCGTTCTCCGGCGACCGCCTGCACCTGCTGCAGAGCCGCCCGGTCACGACCGCCGCGCGCGCGTAGCCGGATTCGGTGCCATAGTCTGCGGGTGTCCGCGCCGCGCGTCCTCTACCTCCACGGCTTCGCGTCGAGCCCCGGATCGAAGAAGGCGGTCGCGGTCGCCGAGCGGCTCGCGTCGCGTGGGGTCCTGGTCGACCGGCTCGATCTGCGCGTGCCGTCGATGGAGCGCCTCGACTTCGGCGCGATGCTCGACCGCACCCGCGAGGCGATCGGCGGCCCCGAGGACCGGGCCATCCTCATCGGCTCGAGCCTGGGCGGGCTGACGGCGGCGCGGGTCGCCGAGCACGACCGCCGGGTCGTCGCGATGGTGCTGCTCGCCCCTGCCCTGCACTTCGGCGCCCGATGGCGCGAGCGCCTGGGCCAGGAGGGGTGGGACCAGTGGATGGAGCGCGGCTGGCTCGAGGTCCACGACTACGCCACCGGCGGAACCGTCCGCGTTCACGCCGACTTCGCGCGCAGCGTCCTCCACCACGACGTCGGCCTGCCGTACATCCATCCGCCGACCCTCGTGCTCCACGGGACCGACGACGACGTGGTGCCGGTCACGGTGTCGCGCGAGCTCGCGGCGGTGTCGCCCCAGGTCCGCCTCGTCGAGCTGCCCGACGGGCACGACCTGCTCGCGACCCTGCCGCAGATCCTCGATTCGATCGAGGCCTTCGTCCTCGCGCAGGAGTGATATCCTCCCGGCGCTTGAGGGGTCACCTGTGCACGTGCCTGTGTGTCGTGGCCAGCGCGTGCGCGCAGGCCGATCTCGCGCCTGACGCGGCGCCGATCGACAGCTCGCCGCCGCTCGACGCCGCGATCGACGCGATGCCGGTCGACGCGATGGAGGCGAGCGGCTTCTTCGAGGACAGCACCGCCGCCGATTTCGGCGGCGGTGCGCTCACCGACGCGGTGATCGAGCCCTGGGGCGCGATCGCGCCGCGCGCCTACTACACCGGCGGCCTGCGCGTCCGCGGCTCCGACACCAACGTCTTCACCAACCCGGCGGCGACGACGTGGCTGGCGGTCGAGGGCGCGATCTTCACGAGCGCCGTCGCGCCCGGTCGCACCGTCGCCGTCGACTGGGGCAGCGCGACGCCGGCGGGGGTCGGCCTCACCGCCGGCGATGACTTCACGCTCGGCTACGACGGCGAGATCTACCTCGAGGCGGGCACGTGGACGTTCCACGTCCTCGCCGACGACCACGCGTTCCTCGAGCTCGCGCCGATCGGCTCGACGACCTTCACGCGCGTCGCGTCGGCGACGGTGCCGACCGAGGCGACGGGCACGTTCGTCGCCGGCTCCGACGGCTGGTATCCGATCCGGGTCGCGTTCTGCGAGATCGGGGGCGCGGCGCAGCTCCGGCTCGAGCTGAGCGGACCGACGATCGCGACGCGCACGCGCGTGCCCCGCGATCGCCTGCGCTTCGCCGCGAGCGGCATGGACGGCCTCGCCGTCGCCGCGTTCGACGACAGCAAGCTCCTCGGCAGCACGCAGTCGGCGATCGATCGCACGATGCCGGCGGCCCGCGACTACGGCACCGGCCTGCCCGCGGATCTCGGCGTCACCGGCGCCGACCACTTCTCGCTGCGCTGGTCGGGGCAGCTGCGGATCGACACCGGCGGCGACTACGTCTTCCGCTACGTCAGCGACGACGGCCAGCGCCTGTGGATCGACGGCGTGCGCGTGCTGGACGCCTTCGACGACACCACGCACGACGCGATGACCTCGGCCATCCGGCTCGACCCCGGCTGGCACGACCTCGTGATCGATCACAGCGAGGCGACGGGGCCGGCGGCCGCGACCTTGAGCGTCGTCTCGGGGCCGGACCTCGTCGGCGCGTCGCTGCCGCCGGCGCGGCTGCGGCCGGTCGAGGCCCGCAGCGAGCGCCACGACAGCGGCGTCGACCGTACCGATCGCGCCATCCCCGACGTCGGCCAGGTCGACGCGCTGGTGGTGATCGACGCGCCGCCCGGCGCCAAGACGCGCGGCGTCGACGTGAGCTGGACGTTCGATCACCCGTACCGCGGTGATCTGGAGCTCGTCCTCATCGCTCCCGACGGCAGCCAGACGATCGTGCGCGACCACGTCGGCGGCGCCACCGGCGGCACGGTGACCGAGCGCGTGCACGTGACGGCGCTCGACGAGACGACGGCGGCGGGCACGTGGCGCCTGCGCGCGCGGGACACGGTGTCGCTCGACACCGGGACGCTGCGCGACTTCCAGCTCACCGTGCACCACCGGGCGGGCCGTCCGCCGATCGCCGAGCAGGCGTCGTACGTGTCGACGGTGAAGGACCTCGGCGACATGGTCACCGGGTACACGTCGTTCTCGTGGGAGCCGCGCATGGGCGCCGGCTCGAGCATCAAGGTGTACGTGCGCAGCGGCGACACGATGGACGCCGTCTCGGCGGCGCCGTGGTCGTCGCCGCTCGTCGATCCGATGGCGGGCTCGCCGCCCGTGCTCCCGCGCCGCTACTTCCAGTACCGCGTCGACTTCGAGAGCGACGGCGACGGCGCGGCGATGGTCGACGCGGTGCGGCTCGACACGCGAAGGGAAGTGCCATGAAGTCCCTGCTCTCCGCCTTGGCCTTGCTCGCCCTCTGCGCCGGCACCGCCGCCGCCGGCACGGTCAGCGGCACGATCACGCAGCAGGCGGGCGGCGCGGCGCTCGCGGGCGCCGAGGTCCGCATCTGGGTGCTCGGCGTCAAGGGCTACTCGATCGCGCAGACGGTCGCCGCCAGCGCGAGCGGCGGGTACACGTTCACCGTCGGCGCCGGCACGTACAAGGTCGACGCGCGCGGGCCCGCCGGCAGCGGCGCCAACTACGGCGATCGCTGGTACGACGTCGCCGCGCCGACGAGCAGCGGCTACGTCGGCGAGACCGCCGACGAGCTCACGGTGACGGCGAGCAGCGCCACGACCGGCGTGAACATCGCGCTCGAGATCCTCGGCGGGGCCGACGGCACGGTCTTCCATTCCGGCTCGACGCCGGCGCCGAGCATGTGGGTGCGCATGGAGCGCCGCGGCGAGGTGCGCATCCACCACAACGACTTCTCCGACGCGCCGACGGGCCTCGCGTCGATGCGCGGCATGGTGCCGGCGAACGACTACCAGATCATCACGTACGACCCCGCGGGCGTGCGCAACACGCTGCTCACGTCCGGCCCGTTCACCATCACGTCGAACACCAACGGCAGCCTCGGCAACCTGGCGATGGCGAACGCGCCCGCCGATCCCAACGAGGGCAACAACACCGCCAGCTGTGCCGCGACGAGCATCAACGCCGCCGCGCTGCACGCCGATCCGCCGCAGCCGTGGTCGTCGTCGGGCGCGCGCATCGGTCCGCTCGCGGCCGGTGACGTCGACTGGTACTGCTTCACCGCGGTCGACGGCGACCGCCTCTTCATCACCGCCACCACCGAGTTCACGTGGAACGGCGCGACGCGCCGCCACCCGTGGACCGACCCGATGCTCTCGTTCTGGCGCGGCGCCCGCGTCACCCGCCTCGTCGAGAACGACGACCACATGGGTACCTTCGACGCGCGCGTCGACACCGGCCCGCTCACCGCCGGCTGCCACTGCGCGGCGGTGACCACGTTCGGCGACGCCAGCTTCACCGGCTCGGGCCAGAACTCCACCGGCGCGTACCAGCTGCGCGTCGTCCAGGGCAATCGCCCGCCGGTGCCGTCGATCAAGAAGGGCACGACCGAGGTGCCGGCCGCGCCGGCGACCTTCTCGATCGACGAGGGCGACACGCTCGTCCTCGAGCTCTCGTACCGCGACGCCGATCACGACGTGCCGACCAAGAGCTTCACCCACGTCGACGCGATGGCGAACGCGGTCGCCGGCGGCACGCTCACGCTGAACGCCGAGACCGGCACGTACACGTGGGTCGCCGGCCCCACCGCCGCCGCCGGCAGCCCGTACACGCTGCGCCTCACCGCCGGCGACTCCGAGTTCGAGCTGTCCAAGACGGTCACCCTCGTCGTGCGCGACGTGAACATGCCGCCGCCGGTCCCGGTGCCGCTGGCGCCGATCGGCGGCGCGGTCGTGATGACCGGCGCCCCCGCCCTGTCGTGGTCGAACGCCGCCGACCCCGAGGCCAACCCGGTGACGTACGACGTCGAGCTCTACGAGGGCGGCACGAGCGGCGCGCCGGCGCAGACGGCGACCGCCGTCGCGGAAGGCAGCGGCGGCACGACGATGTGGACCCCGGCGACCATCGCCGAGAACACGCGCGTGTCCTGGCGCGTGCGCGCGCGCGACAGCCTCGGCGGCCTGAGCCCGTGGTCGGAGTACGCGACCTTCCTCGTCGACTCGGCCAACGACGCGCCCGCGCAGCCGATCCTGCTCAAGCCGGCCGACAACGAGACGATCGCGATGCGGCGCCCCGGCCTCTCGGTCCTGAACGTCGTCGATCCCGAGGACGACGCGATCGAGTACTTCTTCGAGGTCGCGCGCGACGCCAGCTTCGCCGACGTGGTGTGGTCGAGCCCCGGCGTCGCCGAGAACACGGTGTCGGCGACGACGATGACCGGGACCGGCGCCGACCTCGCGTGGGGCGGCGAGTACTTCGCGCGCGTCCGGGCGCGCGACGCCCGCGGCGGCGAGAGCGCGTGGAGCGACACGCACCACTTCCGGCTCAAGCCGAACGTGCCGCCCACGGATCCGGCGTGGGACGGCGCGTGCGTCGCCCTGACCTACGACCTGGCGCCGCCGGCCGAGATCGTGGTCCGAAACGTCATCGACGCCGAGGGCGAGCCGGTCGCGTTCGAGCTCGAGGTCTTCCGCTACGACGACGACCCGCTCTCCAGCTTCCCCGTCTACCAGACGACGGCGATGATGAGCACGAGCGGCACGACGACGGCGATCCCCGTCGATCTGTCGGGGCTCGACAACGGCCGCTACCGCTACTTCGTGCGCGCGTTCGACGGCACCGACGTGTCGAACGCGATCGAGTGCGAGCTCACGCTCGACGTGCCGCCGCCCGGCGACGCTGCCGGCGGCTGCTGCGACACCGGCCGCGCGCCGCTCGCGCCGCTCGCGCCGCTCGGAACCGGCTTCATCGTGCTGCTCTTGCTCCGCCGCCGCCGCGCCCCCTGCTAGGGTGCGCGGCCATGAGCATCGGAAGCACGCGCACCTCGGTCGGCGAGGTGGTCTGGGAAGCGCACGGCGACGCGTCGGCGCCGCCGATGATCCTCCTGAGCGCCAACCCGGGCGATCGCCGCGACTGGGACGCCGTCGTCCCGGCGCTGGCGGCGCGACACCGCGTGATCGCGCTCGACTGGCCGGGCCACGGCGCGTCGCCGGCACCGTCGCCGCCGCAGTCGGCGTCGGCGATGATGTACGCGCGCGTCCTCGCCGAGGTCACCGAGGCGCTCGGCCTCGAGCGCGCGATCGTGTGCGGCAACTCCGTCGGCGGCTACGCCGCGATCCGCCTGGCCCTCGAGCAGCCGGCGCGCGTCGCGGCCCTCGTCCTCGTCGATCCGGGCGGCTTCACGCGGCAGAAGGCGCGGCTGAACGCGTTGTGCCGCGTGAAGGGCACGGAGTGGCTCACGCGCCGGATCGCGGCGCACTTCGCGCGCGGCTACCTGCGCAAGCGCACGCCGTGGACGCGCCAGATGATCGGCCGCGCCGAGGCCGAGCGCACGAACCCCGACCAGATCGCGGTCGACGCGGCGATCTGGCGATCGTTCGCCGACCCCGAGCACGACCTGCGCGCGCGCGCCGGCGGCGTGCGCCAGCCGACGCTCCTCCTCTGGGGCACGCGCGATCCGGTGCTGCCCGTGTTCCTCGACGGGCGCGCCGCCCGCGGCGCGATGCCCTCGGCGCGCTGGGTCACGCTCGCGACCGGCCACGCGCCGCACGCCGAGAACCCGACGGCGTTCCTCGCGGCGGTCCAGCCGTTCCTCGCCGACGTGCGCCGCTGACGGCGGCGCGCGCGGCTACGCGAACGCGTGGACCGTGTCGACGATGCGATCGCTCGTGACGTCCGCGGGCAGCGCGGCGACGACGTCCGGGAACCGCTTCGTCTCGGCGGCGTGGGCACCGACCAGGATCGTCGGTAGCTTCGCCGCGGCGGCGAGCGACGCCAGGTCGGCGACGCGCTCGGCGCGGTGGTCGGTCACGGGACGCAGGTCGAGGAGCACGAGCGAGGGCCGCGCGCCCATGTGCTCGAGGAGCCAGAGGAGCTCGAACCCCGTGCTCGCCGACCACGTCGGCACGGCGGACAGACGCAGGCGATCGATGTGCTCCGCCGGCTCCAGCTGATCTCGCACGATCAGGACCCCGAACCGGGTCTTGATCTCGCGCCGAGGTCTGCTGGTGGTCGCGCGCATGAGGTGTGCGGCTCCTCTGGAGCAAGGAGCGTACCGCCCGCAACACCCGCATACGGCCGCGCTCGGCGTCCCCAGCGTGCGCTCGCGCCCACCCGGGCGTGGGCGCGTGAAGTGACGCCACAGTCCCCGCGCCGGCCCTCGGTCCCGCCTCAGTGCCGATGGCGGTGCTTGTCGTGCTTCTTGTGCTTCTTGTGCTTCTCGGGCTTGTGCTTCTTGTGCTTCTCGGCGGCCGGCCGGCGATGATGGTGCGCCGGCGTCGTCTTGACCACGCATGCACCGAAGCCGAGGGCCGCGATGACGACGGTCACCAGCATGGCGCGTTTCCCGATAACCATGTGACCACGCTATCGCGCAGCGCCGAGTGGGAGCAAGGCGCACGTGTAGATGCGCTAGCATGGTGCGGATGGTGAGGGAGCGGCTGATCCTGCCGCTGACGATCGGCGGCATCGCCGTGTCCGTGCTCGGCCTCGCCGTCGAGCTGGTGCACATGTGGTCGCACGCCGACGTGGTCGAGCTCCTCGTCGGCATGTTCTCGCTCAGCTACGAGCAGAACGTCCCGACCTGGTACTCGTCGCTCCTGCTCGCCGCCTGCGCGGTCTCGCTCGCGGCGATCGCGCAGCACGCGCAGGAGCGCGCAGCGCCGTTCCGCCGCCACTGGTGGGTGCTGGCCGCGGGCTTCACGCTCATGTCGCTCGACGAGATCGCCGAGCTCCACGAGCATGCCGGCGAGCTCGTCCACATGGGCGACGCCATCTACTTCGACTGGATCGTGCCGGCCGCGATCCTCGTGGCCGTCGTCGGGCTCGCGTACCTGCCGTTCCTGCGCGCGCTGCCCGCGCCGCGCCGCCGCGAGATGATCATCGCCGCCGCGCTCTACCTCGGCGGCGCCGTCCTGATGGAGCTGCCGCTCGGGTGGTGGACCGCGCGCGCCGGCACCGACAGCGCGGGCTACGCGCTCATCGACTGGGTCGAGGAGTCGCTCGAGATCGCCGGGGCGAGCTGGTTCCTCCTCGCCCTCGGGCGGCGCTGGGACGAACGCGCGGAGGCGACGCCATGACGCCCCGCTCGCCGTTCCTCGTCAGCCCGGCCTACGACTGGGCGTTCTTCCTCCTGCCGCCGCTCGCGGCCCTCGTGCTCGGCGTCCTCCTGAGCGGCACGGCGCTGAGCGAGGAGACGGTGCTCGTGAACGGCCACGAGACGACGGCGCTCGGCATCGCGATCGGCATGCTCATCCACGCGCACCTCGTCGCCGTCGTCTTCCGCAGCCACGGCAACCCGCGCGTGTTCGCGCAGTACCCGCTGCGCTTCGTCGCGGTGCCGATCCTGCTCTGGATCGTCATCGCCGGCTCGACGTGGGCGGCGATCACCGCCACCGTCGTCGCGACCTTCTGGGACGTGTGGCACTCGGGAGCCCAGACGTTCGGCTTCGCGCGCATCTACGATCGCAATGCCGGCAATCCGCCCGACGCGGGCCGCCGCCTCGACTACTGGCTCAACCAGCTCCTCTACGCCGGGCCGATCCTCGCCGGCGCCACGCTCCTGCCGCACGTCGACGTCCTCGGCGACTACGAGGCGGTCGGCGCGACGTTCTTCACGCGCATCCCGGCGGAGGCCGAAGGCCATCAGCGCTGGCTGACGTGGGGCGTGCTCGGCGGCGGCGCCGCGTTCATCGCCGTCTACGTGCTCGCCAACGTGCGGCTCTGGCGCGCGGGCTATCGCGTGTCGCCGCTCAAGGTCTACCTGCTCGCCACGACCGGGCTCTGCTCGATCTACACGTGGGGCTTCAACACGTGGGGCCAGGCCTTCTTCATCATGAACTTCTTCCACGGCGTGCAGTACCTGGCGCTCGTCTGGGCGATGGAGAAGAAGTCGCTCGCCGAGCGCCTCGGCCGCTTCGGCCGCCGCGCCGCGACGCTCACGCCCATCGTGTTCTTCGGCTCGGTCGCCTGTTACGGCGCCGGCGCCGAGCTCCTCGATCCCTCGCTGACGAGCCTCTGGGCGCTCACGATGGTCGTCTCGCTCATGCACTTCTGGTGGGACGGCTTCATCTGGTCGGTCCGCAAGAAGGAGATCTGAACCGAATCCGAGTCCGAGTCC
>JAIOII010000056.1 GCA_019912685.1 Kofleriaceae bacterium | reverse complement strand
GCGCGGCCGCTTCGGCGTCCTCGAAGCCATCGGCGGCGCGCGGCGGGCTCGCCCTCGCGATGATCGACTGGGTCCTGGCGCGGGCACGCGCCGCCGGTGTGAACGAGCTCCGCAGCGGCGTGGTCAGCACCAACCGCGGCTCGCTGGCGCTGCACCGCGCCGCCGGGTTCACCGAGACCGGCACGAAGCAGGCTTACGACCTGACCGCGGTATAGTCGGCGGTGATGGCGAGCGGGCCTGCGCTGGTCCATGGCGATCTGGTGTTCCCGATCCACCGGCTGGTGAGCACGGTGGGACGCCGCAACCTCGCCGACAACATCGTGCCGGCGGTCGACCTCACGCTGCTCGATCGCGATCGCGTCGTGTCGCGGCGGCACGCCGAGATCGAGTGGCGCGACGGCGCGCTGCGCCTCATCGACGTCGAGGCGCGCAACGGCGTGTTCGTCAACGGCGAGCGCATGGCGCCGGGCTCGGCGCGGCCCCTGAACGAGCGCGACGCGATCAGCTTCGGCGGCGTCGCGCTCACGTTCGTCGGCGGCGCCGCGTGGCCCGACGGGCTCGTCGCGGAGTGGAACGAGGCCGGGTCGTTCGAGGAGGCGCACGACGTCACCGTCGCCGCGGGCGCCACGATGCGCGGCCAGCTCAGCGAGTCGGTCGCCCGGGGCGAGCTCGTCCTCCACTACCAGCCCAAGGTGCACCTCGCGAGCGGCGCGCTCGAGGCGGTCGAGTGCCTCGTGCGCTGGAAGCACCCCGCGCGCGGGATGCTCTACCCCGACGCGTTCCTCTCGCTCGCCGAGACCACCGGCTACATCACCACGATCACCGGCTGGGTGCTGGCGGCCGCGCTCGCGCAGTGCGCCACGTGGCGCGGCAGCCGCCTCGACATCGCGACGGCGGTGAACATCTCGACCCGCGATCTCGAGGACCCGCGGCTCGTCGAGCGCGTGCAGAGGGCGCTCGCCGACGCGGGCGTCGCGCCGGGGAAGCTCATCATCGAGATCACCGAGACCGGGGTGATGGCGGACACGGCGCGCGCGATCGAGCACCTCGCCGCGCTCAAGGCGACGGGCGTCCGGATCTCGATCGACGACTTCGGCATCGGGCAGTCGTCGCTCGCGTACCTGCGCCAGCTGCCCGCCGACGAGCTCAAGATCGACAAGTCGTTCTCGATGTCCCTCGACGCGCACAGCCGCGCGATCCTGCGCTCCGCCGTCGACATGGGCCACGCGCTCGGCATGCGCGTCATCGCCGAGGGCGTCGAGACCGCCGACGCCGTCGACGTCCTCAACGACCTCGGCTGCGACGTGGGGCAGGGCTACTACTTCGGTCGGCCCCAGGCCGCGGACGTGTTCTTCACGTCGCCGCTCGCGCGCGCGGCGATCGCGTCGCCTACTGCAGGGTGAAGAACGGCGAGCTGCCGAGCGGCGTGTTGAAGCGGTGGGTGTAGCCGATGCCGAAGTAGCCGTTGGCCGACGACTTGTCGAGGCCGTAGGTCGCCGGGTCGACGTCGTACTGACCGACCACGGGCAGGTAGATGCTGAGGCCGAGGCTCGCCGTGATCACGTGCTCCATGCGCGACCCGAGGGCGTACTCGAACCCGAGCTCGGGGCGGATGCCGAACGTGACCATCGCCTCGTCGGAGAACTCGGCCATCGAGTCGGTCTGCATGAGCCCGATGTGGCCGCCGATGAGGGGCTTGAGGCACGCCCGCTTGCGGCAGAGCTCCTTGTAGCCGGCGATGCCGACGTCGACGATCGTGAGGTTGTCGTCGATCACCGCGTCGGAGCCGTCGCCGACGTAGGTCGCGCCGATGTAGCCCTGAGCGCCGACCCGGGTCTTCGACGAGAGCATGTAGTCCCCGACCAGGCGGAAGCCCTGGCCCTGCGACTTGTAGCGGCCTTCCTGGCCCACCGCCGTGTTCATGCCGAGGAGCTGGCCGCCGAGCGTCCAGGTGTACTCGTGCTCGGCCGGCGCCGTGGCCGTGAAGAGCGACGGAGGCGGATCGACCGTGAAGTTCTGCGCGGCGGTGCCGCCGCCGCCGCTCGAGCCGCTGCCGCCGTCG
>JAIOII010000542.1 GCA_019912685.1 Kofleriaceae bacterium | reverse complement strand
CGCCTGCGCCGCCAGCGGCGCACCGGCGAAGCGCCGCGCGAACGCGGCCAGCGTCCAGTGTCCGTGCACGGCCGAGTGCCAGTCGAAGCAGCCCCAGAAGACGGGGTGGAGCGCGCGTGGCGGCCGGGCGTCGCCGTCGCCGTCGAGCGCGTGGACGAGCTGGTTGGGGTACGGCCGATGGACGCACGCGAGCGCCATCGCCGCGTAGCCGGCGGCCTCCTCGGACGTGAGCTCGGTGACCGTCACTCAGTACGAGAGATTACTCGGAATCATCCGCTCCACGTGAGCGATCGAGACGCCCAGGCGGCGCGCGTAGTCCTCGACCTGATCCTTGCCGACGCGGCCGACCGCGAAGTAGCGCGCGTCGGGGTGGGCGAGGTAGATGCCCGAGACCGAGGCCGTCGGCACCATCGCGAGGCTCTCGGTCAACGTGATGCGATGGTGCTCCGCGTTGTCGAGCAGCGCGAACAGCGCCCGCTTGGGCTCGTGGTCGGGGCACGCCGGATAGCCGAACGCGGGGCGGATGCTGCGGTAGCTCTCGTCGAGGATCTGCGCGTGGTCGAGCGCCTCGTCCTTGCCGAAGCCCCACGCGACGCGCGCCTCGTGGTGCAGCCACTCGGCGAACGCCTCGGCGAGCCGGTCGGCGAGCGCCTTGGCCATGATCGCGTGGTAGTCGTCGTGGTCGCGCTCGAAGGCGGCGACCAGCGCGTCGAGGCCGAGCCCGGCGGTGACGGCGAAGCCGCCGACGTGATCGGCGAGACCGCTGTCCAGCGGCGCGACGAAGTCGGCGAGGCAGAGGCACGGATCGCGGTCCTCCTGCTGGCGCAGCATCGGGATGCGCAGCAGCTCGTGACGCCGGTCGCCGGGCTGGAAGATGACCACGTCGTCGCCGTCCGAGGCGGCCGGCCAGAAGCCGTAGGTGCCGCGCGCCGTGAGCGCCTTCTCGTCGACGATGCGGGCGAGCAGCGCCTGCCCGTCGGCGAAGAGCTTGCGCGCCGCGTCGCCCTTCTTCGGGTCGTCGAGGATCTTGGGGTAGATGCCCGAGAGCTCCCAGGTGTGGAAGAACGGCGACCAGTCGATCCACGGCACGAGCGTGGCGATCGGCACCTCGAGGTTGCGCGTGCCGGTGAACGCCGGCGCCGCCACGTCCTCGGGCCTCCACGCGAGCTTCGCGCGCCGCTCGCGCGCCGCCGCCAGCCCGAGCAGCGGCCGCCGCTCCTGCTGGGCGCGGAACTGCTCGCGCGTCGTGTGCTGCTTGCGCTGGTTCTCCTCGAGGAAGCCGGCCTTGTCCGCCCCCATCAGCTTGCCGAGGACGCCGACCGCGAGCGACGCGTCGGCGACGTGCACCGTCGGCGAGGCGTACGCCGGCGCGATCTTCACGGCGGTGTGCTTGCTCGACGTCGTCGCGCCGCCGATGAGGAGCGGCACCTTCATGCCGCGGCGGTCCATCTCGCGGGCGACGCCGATCATCTCGTCGAGCGACGGGGTGATGAGGCCCGACAGGCCGATGACGTCGGCGCCGAGCTCGGCGGCGGTGTCGAGGATCTTCGCCGCCGGCACCATCACGCCGAGGTCGACGACCTCGTAGCCGTTGCAGCGGAGGACGACGCCGACGATGTTCTTGCCGATGTCGTGGACGTCGCCCTTCACCGTGGCGATGACCATCCGGCCCTTGCCGGCCGAGGTGCCGCCGGCCTTGCGCTCCTCCTCCATGAGCGGCTCGAGGATCGCGACCGCCTTCTTCATCACGCGCGCCGACTTCACGACCTGGGGCAGGAACATCTTCCCCGAGCCGAAGAGCTCGCCGACGATGTTCATGCCGTCCATGAGCGGGCCCTCGATGATCGCGAGCGGCTTGGGGTAGACCGTGAGCGCCTCGGCGACGTCCTGGTCGACGAAGTCGGCGTTGCCGATGACGAGCGCGTGCGCCATGCGCCTGGCCAGCGGCTCCTTGCGCCAGGCCAGCTCGTCCTCCTGCTTCTTCTTCTCGCCGCCGAGCGTCGCGGCCAGCGCGAGCAGGCGCTCGGTGGCGTCGGGGCGGCGGTTGAGGATGAGGTCCTCGACGTGCTCGCGCAGCGCCGGATCGAGCTCCTCGTAGACCGCGAGCTGGCCGGCGTTGACGATCGCCATGTCGAGGCCGGCGCGGATCGCGTGGTAGAGGAAGACCGCGTGCATCGCCTCGCGCACCTGCGGCGAGGTGCGGAACGCGAACGACAGGTTCGACACGCCGCCGGAGATCTTCATCCCCGGGCACTCCTTCTTGATGCGGCGGATCGCCTCGAGGAAGTTGACCGCGTAGGCGTCGTGCTCCTCGATGCCGGTGCCGATCGTGAGGATGTTCGGGTCGTAGAAGAGGTCCTCGGGCGGGAAGCCGACCTGCTCGGTGAGGAGCTTGTAGGCGCGGCGCGCGATCGTGACGCGCTGCTCGACGTCGGTCGCCTGCCCGGACTCGTCGAACGCCATGACGACGACGGCGGCGCCCATCCCGCGCACGATGCGCGCCTGGCGCAGGAGCTCGGCCTCGCCCTCCTTGAGCGAGATCGAGTTGACGACGCCCTTGCCCTGGAGGCACTCGAGCCCGGCCTCGATGATCGTGAACTTCGAGCTGTCGATCATCACCGGGATGCGCGCGATGTCGGGCTCGGCGGCGATGAGGTTGAGGAACCGCCGCATCGCGGCGACGCCGTCGAGCATGCCCTCGTCCATGCAGACGTCGAGGATGTTGGCGCCGCCGTCGACCTGCTGGCGCGCGACGGTGACGGCCTCGTCGTACCGGTCCTCCTTGATGAGGCGGCGGAACGCGGCCGAGCCGGTGACGTTCGTGCGCTCGCCGATCACGACGAAGTTGGTCTCCGGCGTGATGGTGAGGGGCTCGAGGCCGGAGAGCCGCGTGTACGGCGCGATCGCCGGCAGCTGGCGCGGCGCCGCGCGGCGGACCTCGGCGGCGATCGCCGCGACGTGCTCGGGGCGCGTGCCGCAGCAGCCGCCGACCAGGTTGACCCAGCCGTTCTGCGCGAACTCGCCGACGACCTGCGCCATGTGCGCCGGCGTGTCGTCGTACTGGCCGAACTCGTTGGGCAGGCCGGCGTTCGGGTAGCAGCACACGCGGGTCTTGACGATGCGCGCCAGCTCCTCGACGTGCGGGCGCATGTCGTCGGCGCCGAGCGCGCAGTTGATGCTGACCGCGAGCAGGTCGGCGTGGCTGATCGAGTTGTAGAACGCCTCGACGGTCTGGCCCGAGAGCGTGCGCCCCGAGCGATCGGGGATGGTCACCGACGCGATCACCGGCACGCGCCGCACGCCCTCGGCGAAGAGCTCGTCGATCGCGTGGAGCGCCGCCTTCATGTTGAGCGTGTCGATGTGCGTCTCGGGGAGGAGCAGGTCGACGCCGCCGTCGACGAGCGCGCGGGCCTGCGCCTTGAACGCGGCGACCAGCTCGGCGAACGAGACGGCGCGGAAGCCCGGGTCGTTCACGTCAGGCGAGAGCGAGGCGGTCTTCGTCGTCGGGCCCATCGAGCCTGCGACCCAGCGCGGACGGCCGTCCTCGCGCTCCGCGCGCTGCGCGGCCCGCACCGCGCACTGCGCGGCGGCGTGGTTGATGTCGTAGACGAGCCCGTCGAGCTTGTAGTCGGCGAGCGCGATCGAGGTGCCCGTGAAGCTGTTGGTCTCGACGATGTCGGCGCCGGCGCGCAGGAACTCGAGGTGGATCGCCTCGATGATCTCGGGGCGGGTGAGGGCGAGCAGGTCGCTGCAGCCGCCGAGCGGGACCGGATGATCGCGGAAGCGGTCGCCGCGGAAGTCCGTCTCGGTGAGCTCGTAGCCCTGGATCATCGTCCCCATCGCGCCGTCGAGCACGACGATGCGTTCGCGAAGAGCCGCTTCCAGGAGGGACGTGTCTGCCATCCCTCCTGCTAACACGAACCGCCGCTAAGGCCAACATGGCGTCCGCCATAGCGGACGCCGGCCGCCAGAGCGGATGACGCGGTCGGGTCAGATCGCGGAGACGAGCACGTAGATCGCCATCGCCATGACGGCCAGCGCGCCCGGCGTCCACATCGCGGCGCGCACGTCGTGGAGCTGCGCGGTCATGTAGGCGGCGAAGTGGAGGATGCGGGTGACGACGTAGCCGTAGAGGGCGAGCTGCGCGGCCCAGAGCGGCGGCTGCGCGAGGACGAAGAGCAGGCCGACGACGAGGAAGAGCGGGATGTTCTCGGTGTGGTTGTCGTGCATGCGCCGCGATCGCTCGACGTACTCGTTGGGCTGGACCTGCTCGGGCGACGGGTTCGGGTTGAGGGGAGACCGCTTCACGTCCTCCGGGCTGCGGAAGCCGCCCTTCACCTTCGTCATCCGGTAGACGGTGATCCACGCCTGGCTCGCCATCAGGATCGCCATCGAGGCGGCGCTGATCGCGTAGACGCGGAAGAGCGGGTCGTCGAACGAGCTCATCGAGGCTTCTCCTTCTCCGCGGCGGCGCGGTACGTGCGGACGAGCTCGTCGACGAGCTCGGCGTCGCTGTAGAGCAGCGGGTCCTTCATCGAGTCGGTGATCGCGCGCATGGTGAGGAGCCCGAGCGCGGCGAGGTGCGCGGCGAAGGCCAGGCGGCGCGGCGCGCGCGGATCGTTGCGCTTCGCCCTGCGCTCGGCGGCGAGCTTGGCCTCGGCGGCGCCGTAGAGCAGGTCGTTGATCGGGCGGATGCGGGCGAGCACCTCGGGCGTCGCGCGAAACGCCTCGGGGGTGGGGACGAGCATCGTGACCAGCCGGTGCATCTCGAGGCGGGGCAGGAAGTGCGCCGCGTACGTGCGGATGATCGCCTCGAGCGCGCCGGCGCCGTCGGGCGCGCGGCGGGCGGCCTGGTCGACCGCCTGGGCGACCGCGACGAGCTCGTCGATGACGACCTCGAACAGCACCGCCTCCTTCGACGGGTAGTAGTGGTAGAGCGCCTGCTTGGTGACGCCGAGCTCGGCGGCGACGTGCTCGACGCGCAGCGCCGCCGGGCCGACGCGATCGATCACGGCCCGGGTCGCGGCGAGGATCTCCTGGCGCGACCCGGCGTGGCGGCGGGCGGCGAGGC
>JAIOII010000541.1 GCA_019912685.1 Kofleriaceae bacterium | reverse complement strand
GCCGCGGGCGCGCCGGCGAGCGGCACGGCGACGGAAGGCCCGCTCGAGCGCGGGGCGTGGGACGGATCCGAACAACCGGTGAACGCCGCGGCGGCAAGCGCCGCGGCAAGGGAGGAGGCGCGGAGTCGGCTCATCGGCGGGCAACCTACCCGACCTCACAGCGCGCGCTCCCGCGGACCGCGCCATCACCCGCTGGCAAGTCCTGCTAACCGGGGGCGACGCGGTCTTGGCGCCTCACGGGTTCATGATGTGACAGGCCGTGCAGCCGAAGCCGTCCTGCTGCTCGGGGCTCCACTCGGGCATGCCGAGGAGCTCCGCCATCTTGGGCTTCACCTTGCCGCCCATGAACTCGAGCATCGGCTTGGCCTCCTCCGGCGGGTTCTGCAGCATCGCCCCCGAGAGCTCGGGCAGATCCGGGTGGGGCATCTTGTACGTGTGATCGTCGATCCCGCTGCCGTGGCAGGTCTTGCACGAGAAGTCGGCGAAGCGCTCGGCGTCGAACGCCTTGAACTCCGCCTCCATCGTCGGCAACACGACCTGCTTCATGAAGTCCTCGCGAGCCTCGTGATCCATCGACGCCCACTGGCCGGGCGCGAGCGGGCCCGGCGCGGGCTCCGTCGGACCGGTGCCACCGCCTCCGCCACCGGCGGCGGGCGCCGACTTGCCGCCGCACGCGGCGGCGAGGAGCACGAACGAGAGAACGAACGAACGGGGGTTCACGATGCGCATGGGGCGCGAACCTACTACGAGGGATCGCTCTCCACCAGCGCGCGGCTTTCTTCTGCGCACCGCGTGCGGGCTACGAGAACGCGCCCACCAGATGGTGCGCGTTCGCGAGGTGATACGCGACGACCAGGCTGTACGCGGTCGCGCCGCTGTAGAGGGCGACGTTCGCGCTCCTCCGGTGCCGGAGGCGCCAGAGCAGCAGGACGGACAGGGAGACCAGCGCGAGCTTGAGGACCATGAAGCTCACGGGCCCGTGGCCGAGGGCCGAGGACATCAACGGGTTGGCCTCGTTCGCCACGCCGGCCTCCACGAAGCACAGGGTCCAGAGCGCATCCAGGAGGTTGAGGATGATCACGAGACCGGCAGTTCGAGTAGCCACGCGCGAAGACATCGCCTGCATGTAGGTGCACGCGGCGCGCCATCGTCCCTGGTGGCGCAACCCCCGAAAACGACGGACCCCAGCGAGCGGTCGCTGGGGTCATCATGTCCCACCGTGGCGGGAGCGCCGGGTCTACTTGCCGGCGGAGCCCACCGGGCGGCTACTTGCTGCCGGAGATGATCGCGTCGACGGCGTCCTTGTTCTCGTCGAGGTTCACCTTCTCGCCGTCCGGCTTCTCCCGGATGACCTCGATGATCTGGTCCTTGTCCTTCTTCTCGGGCGCGTTGGCGGCGCGGATCTCGGCGATCGCCCGCACCTTGGACGGGCTCTGGATGAGGAGCCCGAAGGCGCCGTAGAAGGCCATCTTGTCGACCGCGTGCACCTCGAACTCGGGCACCTTCCAGACGGCGCGGCCTTCGATCGTGGCCCCCTTGCCGTAGCGCGCCTCCATGAGCCCGCGGAAGAAGGCGAAGTTGCGCTGGTCGTCGGCGAGCGACTTGGTGTCGATCGCGATGAACATCTTCCACAGCTCGCCGCCGTGGAAGAAGAAGAACCGGCGCTGGTTCTTCCCGCCCTGGTTCTCCCAGTACACCAGCATCGACTCCTCGGTGTTGTGGGCGAACTCGCTGTCGATCACCGACACGTCCCAGCCGGTCTTCTTGCCGGTGAACTCGGCGTACGACTGCCTGATGCGGGTGACTTCCTTGTTCTTCTCCTTGCGGAGCTTGTCCTGCAGGTAGACGTCGCTCGTCGCCTTGATCTGCTCGGCGTACCGCTCGTCGATCGACTTGGTGAGCTGGGCGATGACCTCGTCCTTGCTCATGCCGAACTTGAAGGAGCCCATCAGCTCCGCCAGCGCCTTCTTCTGCTCGGCGTTCGGCGGGGCGACCTTCTCTTCCTTCTTCACCACCTTGGCGGGCGGCTTCTTCTTCTTCTTCGCCTTCGCGTCCGCCGTCGAGGCACCGAACACGAGCCCCAAACCTAGGACGAGGGTAGTTCCGAGACGGACGAGTCGGGACATGGTTCCTCCGACGTGGAGTCTAGCCGCGGGATCCATCTGGATCCAGCGGTCATCCACAGACGTCGGTCCCGACGCCGTATTCACCTCCCCCTCAGGGCCCGACCCGGACCTCCCGATCCATCGACAGCGACTCCGACGCTCCGGTGAGGGCATCCGGGGTCACCGCCACGTCGAGCTCGCTGCCCGACACCGAGCCGTGGCAGCCGCCGCACACGGCGTCGAAGAGATTCTCCGAGACCCCCATCGACACGACCTCGCCGGGTGACACCTGGTGCTCTTCGCCGAAGTTCACCACCCGGCCCCCGCTCGCGTCCTGCAGCTCGAAGACGAGGCCGACGCCGGCCGGCACGTTGACACGGATCGAGCCGTCGGCGGCGAGCGGCGCGCGCCCGAGCAGCTCGCGCTGCTGGAAGACGCCGCCGCTCGTCATGCCCGCCGGCGCCGGCTGCTCGCGGAACACCGCGATCTGCGTGGCATCGCGGAACGCGTCGACGGGCCGCCCGCGCCGCAGGTTGCCGGTGAAGAGCGTGAACACCATGGGCGCGTCGGGCATGTGGATGATCGCGCGCCCCGCGCCCGTCGTGCTCTCGCTCGAGAGCCCGCCGAACACGAGCTGGCGGCGGTTGTAGTACGGCTTGCGCGGCGCGTGCTTCACGGCGAGCACGGCGTCGACCTGCGCGCCGGCGCCGCCGAGGAGCGTCGTGCGAGTGCCCGTGCGCGGATCGATCGCGACGAGGTCCCAGTCGAACGACGTCGCCGTCCCGAGATCGCCGCTGAACGCGGCGTACGAGACCATGATGCGCCCGTCGGGCAGGCCGCTCGGGTTGCGATACGCGCCGCTCGTCGCCGCCCCCACGCGCCCGGTCGCGGCCGGATCGGGGAAGGTGACCGCGCGCAGGTAGCCGTCGTCGTTGCGCCCGAGCTCGAACGCCCCGACCGAGCGGTTGAAGATCGCGAGCGTGCCGGCCCCGCCCTTCGCGCCCTCGTCGGAGAAGATGGCGAGGAAGTTGTTGTTGAAGTCCTCGCGGATGTCGGTCGCCTGGGCGTAGCCGACCGAGGGCCCCATCGCGGACCTGTCCGCCGGGTCGGCGTACGGCGACTGCGCGCGCTGCGCGAGCAGCGGGTGGTAGTCGGTGCGGTCCCAGTTGATGCGGCGACCGGCGAGCTGATAGAAGGGCGCGTCCGATACCTTCTCCGTCGTCATGATGATGCGGCCCTCGCGCATCATCTGCGGACCGATCTCGGAGTTGGTCAGGTACGTCACCTGCTCGAGGCCGCTGCCGTCGGCGCGCATGCGCCAGATGTCCGACTGCGGGAGGAAGAGCTTGCGCGAGCGCGTGCCGGCGCGCGACGAGGCGAAGACGATCCACTCGCCATCCGGCGACCACGCCGGATCGAAGTTGTGCACCTTCAGGCCGTTCACGTCGGGCTCGGGCGGCGTGATGCGCTGGCAGCTCGAGCCGTCGGTGTTCACCCGCCAGACGCCGAGCGGATCGGTCGGGCCGGTGCGCATCGCGAAGACGATCGTCGTGCCGTCGTGGCGGACGTCCGGCGCCCGGACGTCGGCCTGCGCGGTCGCGACGCCGCAGCCGCCGAGCAGCGACGTGTCCCCGCCGACGACGGTGATCGCGCCGAGCGCGCCGACGTTCGCCTGGGCGACGCGCAGGTCCGAGCCGCCCTGGTACGTATCGAACTCGAGCGGCCCGGCGACGTGGGTCGCCGCGCGATCGACGTAGACGAGCGGGATCGTGCTGCCGGCGGCGAGCGCGTCGATCTCCCCCCGCGTCACCATCGCCTGGCGCTCGACGCGCACCCACTCGAGGAGGATGCAGATCGGCTGCGTGGTCATGGGATCGAACGTCGGCGGGCACAGCGTGGGATCGCCGATGAAGAGCTGGCCGCCGCGGTGCGCGATGCCGCCGTCGCTCGGCGTGATCGCCTTGGCGACGGCGCGGCCGCGCCGCGGATCGGGCACCTCCATCGCCATGAACTCGTCGCGCATGAGCGTGTAGTTCTTCTCCAGCGCGACCGCCGAGAAGAAGCCCTCGCTGCCCGAGCGCAGCTTGAAGTCGTTGCCCGCGCTCGGGCTGTGGCACGCCTCGAACGAGCAGCCGCGGGTGAGCAGCATCGGCTGCACGCGCTCGGCGAAGAACTGCCGCCCCGGGTCGCCCGCGCCGAACGCGATCGGGCCGACCTTCTCGGCCCACGCCTTGATCGTCGCGTACGGGCCGTCGGCGGTCGTGCGATCGGGGAACTTGTCGCCCCCGGTGTGCGGTCCGCCGCCGGCGCCGCGCGCCAGCGGGATGCGCAGGAGCTGCGACTCGTCGACGGGCATGTCGACGAACGACCACGCCTGGCTCATGTTGAACGCGAGCTGCGTGTCGTCGCTGCCGCAGGTGATGTAGAAGTCCGACTGGGGCGCGCCGTGGCAGGTCGAGCTGTTGCAGCCGCCGTTGGTGCGATCGTCGGTGCCGTCGAAGAGCGGCTGCACGCGGTCGCGGAACTCGGCGAAGTTCGGGTCCGAGAGGTACGGCGTCGGATCGAAGTCGCTCGGCACGGACGTGTTGCACGACCCGGTGCCGCTGACCGGCGGCGTCGGCGGCGGCAGGCCGTTCTCGGTCGCGCCGTTCTCCATCCACGTGAGCAGCGTGAGGTACGCGTCCTCGCCGACGAGCAGGTTGGGGCCGCCGACGTGGGCGACCTCGAGGTCCTTGAACTCGTCGCCGTAGGCGATCGCGAGCTGCGACGAGCCGACCGCCTTGATGAGGAGGAGCGGCAGCGGGTACGCGCCGAACGGCCGCAGGAGGTCGCGGCGCTTCTGCACGTTCTCGAAGCTCGTGACGTCGAGGTTGCCGGCGGCGAACTGGAACGCGTCCTCCGGGTTCGTCTGGTGACAGCCGGAGGTGTTCCCGGCGCACGAGTTGACGAGGATCGGCTCGATGTGGCGCTGGTAGTAGGTGCGGCGCGGCGGCGGATCGCTGCACGCGACCAGCGCGAGCGAACCCACCAGCCCCACCATGGCGACCCAGCGGGCGCCCCACGGGGAGAGCTTCATAGGCACGAGTTTACTCCAGAGGCTCGAGAGTCAGCGCGCCGATCACGCGTCCTTCGCCGTCGACGACGTCGAGCGTGATCGCCTCCGCATCGGGCGCATCCACGATGCGTTCATCGCCCGCCGAAAACGCGGGCGGCCGCGGGCGACCCGCGGCCTGTCTCGACGGCGTCACGGTGCGCCGCCGTGGGCTCACAGGCTCGCCAGCGCAGCCTTTGCGGTCTGGCGCACGAGCGACGACGGATCGGTCGTCGCGGCGGTGAGCGCGGCGCGCGACGCGCTGTCGCCGATGCGGCCC
>JAIOII010000540.1 GCA_019912685.1 Kofleriaceae bacterium | reverse complement strand
GGCGCGCGCTCACCCGCGACCGGGCCCGCGACCGTCCGCTGTTCACGCCGCGTGACGTGTACGAGCACGTGTGGCCGAGCCTCGCCGGCCTGCAGCAGGAGGTGTTCATGATGATCGCGCTCGACGTGCGCTCGACGCCGGTGGCGGAGGTCGAGATCTCGCGCGGCTCGCTCACCGGCGTCGAGGTCCACCCGCGCGAGGTCTTCCGCCCGATGATCCGCGTCGGCGCCGCTGCCGCGATCGCCGTGCACAACCATCCGTCGGGCGATCCCACGCCGAGCGAGGCGGACGTGGCGCTGACCCGACGCCTGGTCGAGGCCGGCGCGCTCCTGGGCATCCCGATCGTCGACCACGTCATCGTCGCCTCCGGGGGCCCGGTCTCGGTCGAGGCCTGGCTGCCGGTCAGGAAACTGGACAAGGGGTGATCGGCGAGGAAGGCTTGGGCCATGCGTCGTCTCGCTGCGTTCCTCCCCGTCCTCGCCGCGGTCCTCGTCCCCGTGACCGTCGCGCGCGCCGACGCCGACAGCCTCAACGACCCGCTCGGTCCACGCGAGGTCGCGCTCGGCGAGGGCATGCGCGCCGGCGCCGTCGGCGCGATGGCGACGACGCTCAACCCCGCCGGCCTGCCGCTCACGCGCGAGCTGGTCTTCGAGGGCAGCTTCGGCTATCGCCCCGACGACTCGGCGTCGCTCGTCGGCCTCGCCGCGTGTGACTCGACCAACGCGCTGCCCGGCTGCTTCTACTACCACTACGCCGGCATGTCGCCCGACATCGGCGGCATGGAGCTCGGGCGGCGCACGCACGTCGGCGGCATGACGCTGTCGCGCCCCATCAACTCGCGCATCAACATCGGCGCCGGCGCGAAGTACTTCGACTTCGAGAGCGACAACATGGCCGAGGAGGACGCCTCGGGCTGGAACTGGGACGTCGGCGTCACCGTCCGCCTGACCGAGATCCTCAACGTCGCCGCCGTCGGCTACAACCTCTTCGGCACCGAGTCGCTCGAGTTCCCGCGCGCGGCCGCCGGTGGCATCCTCCTGCGCCCGGGCCAGGGCTTCGCGCTCGGCTTCGACGCCCTGTGGAACCTCGATCGCGAGGGCAAGACCGGCCGCTACGGCGGCGGCGGCGAGTACTTCATCTCGACGCAGGGCGGCCGCATGGGGTACCCGCTGCGCGTCGGCGCGGTGCACGACGTCGCCACCGGCACGTACATCACCGGCGGCACCGGCATCTCGTCCATGAAGCTCGGCTTCGACATCGCGGCGCGCAAGCAGGTCGCCGACGGCGACGAGCTGCTCGTCACCGCGAGCCTGCGCGTCTTCGGCCCTCGCATGTAGGCCATCTCCCGCGGAACCTGGGCCGCGGGTTGGTGTCCAACCTCGTCCATGGATATGCTCGCAGCCGGGCATGAGCACGGATGACCGTCAGCTCGTCCGGCGGCTGCGGGACCGCGACGAGCGTGCCTTCCGCGAGCTCGTGGCCGCGCACCGCGACCGGGTCTTCAACCTGACCTTTCGCATGCTCGGCAACCGCGCGGAAGCCGAGGACGTCGCCCAGGAGGTGTTCATCCAGGTCTTCAAGACCATCGACACCTTCCGCGAGGAGGCCAAGCTTTCCACGTGGCTCTACCGGGTGACGGTCAACCTCACCAAGAACCGGATCAAGTACCTGGCCCGGCGCCACGACCGCGATCGCGATCAGCTCGACGAGACCAACGAGGCCGCGGCGACCTCGGCGATCGCCGCGCCCGGCGGCCCGACGAAGCGCCCCGATCGCGCGCTCGAGGGCGCGCAGATGGAGACCGTGCTCCAGGACGCGATCAACAAGCTCGACGAGGACCAGCGCCTGCTCGTCGTCCTGCGCGACATCGAGGACCTGTCGATCGAGGAGATCTGCGCGATCACGAGCTTGCCCGACGGCACCGTGAAGTCGCGCCTCCACCGCGCGCGACTCGCGCTTCGCAAGAAGGTGACCCCTCATCTATGATCAGGAGGCGGCCATGAGCACGACCGACCCGAGCCCCGCCGGCGACGCCGAGTCCGAGCGCATCGAGGCGATGCTCTCCGACTACGTCGAGGGCACGCTCTCGCTCGAGGAGCGCAAGGAGGTCGAGGCGCACCTGGCGAAGCACCCGGAGCTCGCGGCCGACCTCGAGGCGATGCGCGAGGACCGGAAGAAGCTCGAGAGCCTCAACAAGACGCCCGCGCCCGAGGAGCTCGGCAAGAAGGTCGAGGAGCTCATCCACCGCCGCTCCGCCGGCCGCTTCTTCGGCCGCCGCGCCTTCGGCGATCGCGTGCCGTTCGGCGTCCTCGCGATCGTCGCCCTGGTGATGGCGATCGCGCTCGCGTGGCTCCTGCGCTCGTCGTCGACTGGCTCGCTCCGCCAGGAGCCCGAGGACAAGCCGCGCCCCTCCGAGGAGGCGCGCGAGTCGATCCCGAAACCCGACCGCGTCAACTGAGCCGGGTCAGTGCCCGGCGACGATGAGCGGCACGCGCATGCCGAGGCCCGCCGCAACGAACGAGGCGGTGCCGCCGTCGGGTTGCTCGCGCAGCCCGGTCTCCGCCCACGCCGACAGCGCGACCGTGCCGAGGATGAGCGCGTCGTGGCCGCCCGCGGCCGTGCCCGCCCAGACCTCGATCGACGCGCGCGCCGCGCCGCCGAGCCCGCTCACGCGCCCGTGATCCATCAGCTCGCCGCGCGCGCCGATCCACGTGCGCCAGTACGCCCCGGCCGCGCCGCGCACGGCGACGTCGATGTAGCCGCCGACCGCGCTCTCGTCCTCCTCCGCTCCCGCCACCCGCGCCGTCGCCATCGGCTCGTCGGCCGACCGGAACGTCGAGATGACGCCGACCGAGACGTCGACCGGCGTCGGCTTCGGGTAGAGCGACGCCCAGCTCAGGCCGACGAGCAGCTGCGTCGCCTCGATCTGCCGGCCGTCGCGCGCGCCGGTCACCGCGTGGCCGAGCTCGATCTCCATCGGCGGGATGAGCGCGCCGCGACCGGCGGCCGCGCGGCCCGCCGTCCCGGCGAGGACGACGGCCATGGCAGCGATCCCGACCCCGAGGCGCATGCGCGCGCGTGTCGCAAGCCGCGTTCCATGGCTCGTGCGCCGCGCGGATCAAGCGTGGCGCGGACTTGCTCGTCGCGGGTACCGTATCCTCGGCACCACACCGGGCCGCCGCCGCGTCACCGCGCGATCCAGCGCACGCCGCCGACGGTCCCGCGTGAATGCCTCCGCTCACCGCCCGTACCAACCGCCTCATGCCTCGACTCACCTCGCTCGCCGCCGCCGTCACGCTCGTCGCCGCCGCGACCGCCGACCCCGCGGCTGCGGCGCCCTCGGAGACGACGGAGAACGCCCTCGTCTGGGGCGGCACCGCGCTCGAGCTCTCGACCGCCGCCGTCTTCCTCCTCAACTTCGGCACCGACCTCGTGCCCAATCACGGGCCGGGCCTGGCGATCAACTTCACGCCGATGGTGATCGCGCCCGCCGTCGGCTTCGGCGCGCGCCACACCGATCCGACGCCGGCCCTCGCCGTGCACGGCGCCTCGTGGGTCGGCCTCGATCTCTTCCTCCTCGGCACGCTCATCGACGGCCGCCACGATCGCGATCGCATGAAGGTCGGTACCGCCGCGCTCACGCTCGGCGCCGCGGGCGCGCTCGCCGGCGGCTACCTCGGCGCCCGCCGCGTCGATCGCGGCGACGAGACCACCGCGTTCATGGCCGCGCCGCCCGCCGGCTTCGTCGCCGGCGGCCTGGTCCTCGGCGGCATCTACGTCCTCGCCGGCGGCCTCGACGGCGACAAGGCGCCGAGCCAGCTCGCGACCGGCGCCGTCGCCGGCCTCTCGATCGGCCTCGGCGTCGCCACGTACCTCGCCCTCCGCGACGAGGG
>JAIOII010000539.1 GCA_019912685.1 Kofleriaceae bacterium | reverse complement strand
GGCCGGCGGCGCGCGTCGAGCTCGATCCGCTCGACGGGCCGATCGTCACGGTGTGGTCGGCCGACGGCAAGGGCCCGCTCGTCGTGCGCAAGCAGGCGTGCCCGGCGCTGGCGGCCGACGTGCGCGACAGCGGCGCCCGCGACGACGACGCGCCGCTGCGGTACAGCGGCAACGTCGGCGGCGCATGCCCGCTGCCCGGCGGCGGCACGCTCACGATCGACGCGTGGTGGCGCGACTGCGGTGAGTGACGACGGCGCGAGCGGCGTGTGGATCGATCTCTCGGCGGTCGCCACCGCGGACGACCTCCACGGCGCGATCGCGACGGCGCTCGGGTTCCCGGCGTCGTACGAACGCAGCTGGGACGCGTTCTGGGCCTGCGTCACGAGCGACTGGCCGTTGCCCGAGGCGATCCTCCTGCAGGGCCTCGATCACGTCGAGGCGGTCCTGCCGGACGACGCCGACCGGCTCCTCGAGATCATCGGCGAGTACAACAACGTGCCCGACGGGCCGCGGTGCGCCGTGGGGGTCAGCGACGACTACCGCTGCGCGATGTACTTCCTCCTGTTCGAGGCGGTCCCGACCGCGGACGCGGAGTTCGGCGACGCCAAGGGCGCCCTCATCTGCTGCTGGGTGAAGACCGAGAGCGCGCGCGAGGCGCATCGCGTCGCGCGCGACCACATCGAGCAGTCGGGCTGGCTGATCGTCAAGCAGGAGGAGATCATGCCGGCCGTGCGCGAGGACTACGATGACGACACGACCGGCCTGCCGTACTACGAGCAGGCCTGCATCGACGGCAGCGTCTTCGTCTTCCACACGTGGTCGAGCGACGACGAGGACGACGACGAGGACGGGGACGACGACGACGACGACGACGACGACGACGACGATGACGACGTCAGCGACCCGCCTTCCGCGTGAGGTCGAACCGGTCGAGGTTCATGACCTTGGTCCACGCGGCGACGAAGTCGCGGACGAACCGCTCCTGCCCGCCCGCGTACGCGTAGACCTCGGCGATGGCGCGCAGCTCGGCGTTCGACCCGAAGACCAGGTCGACCTCGGTCGCGGTCCACCGGACCTTCCCCGTCGCGCGATCGACGCCCTCGAGCTCGTACTTCTTCGCCGTGGGCCGCCACTGCGTGGACATGTCGAGCAGGTTGACGAAGAAGTCGTTGGTCAGGACGCCCGGGCGCTCCGTGAAGACGCCGAGCTTCGAGCCGCCGGCGTTGGCGCCGAGCGCGCGCATCCCGCCGACGAGGACGGTCATCTCGGGGACCGTGAGGTTCAGCATGTCGGCCTTGTCGACGAGCAAGGTCGCCGGCGACCGCTCGTAGCCGGCGGACATCACCGCCGCGTCGCCGAGGTAGTTGCGGAACCCGTCGGCCAGCGGCTCGAGCGCGGCGAACGACTGCACGTCGGTCTGCGCCTCGCTCGCGTCCGTACGCCCCGGGCTGAAGGGGACGGTCACGGAGACGCCCGCGTCCTTGGCCGCCTTCTCCACCGCGGCGACGCCGCCGAGAACGATCACGTCCGCGAGCGAGACCCGCTTGCCGCCCTTCGCCGACGCGTTGTAGGCCGCCTGGAGCTCGCCGAGCTTCGCCAGCACCTTCGCGAGCTCCGCCGGGTCGTTGGCGGGCCAGTCCTTCTGCGGCGCGAGCCGGATGCGCGCGCCGTTGGCGCCGCCGCGCATGTCGGTGCCGCGGAAGCTCGCGGCCGCCGCCCACGCGGTGCGCACCAGCTCGGGCACGGTCAGGCCCGACGCGAGGATGTCACGCTTCAGGCGCGCGACGTCGGCCGCGTCGACGAGCTTGTGGTCGACCGCCGGGACCGGGTCCTGCCAGATGAGCTCCTCCGCCGGCACCTCGGCGCCGACGTAGCGCGCGCGCGGGCCCATGTCGCGGTGCGTGAGCTTGAACCAGGCCTTCGCGAACGCGTCCTCGAACGCCTTCGGGTCGTCGAGGAACCGCTTCGAGATCTTCGCGTACTCGGGATCCGCCTTCAGCGCGAGGTCGGTGGTCAGCATGATCGGCGCGTGCCGCTTCGCCGGATCGTGCGCGTCGGGCACCAGGTTGGCCGCCGCGGGATCCGTCGGGATCCACTGGGTCGCGCCGCCCGGGCTCTTGGTCTGCTTCCACTCGAACTGGTAGAGGTTGGTGAGGAACTGGTGGGTCCACGCCGCCGGCGCCGACGTCCACGCGCCCTCGAGGCCGCTGGTGACGGTGTCGACGCCCTTGCCGCTGCCGCACTTGTTGGTCCAGCCGAAGCCCTGCGCCGCCGCGCCCGCGGCGGCGGGCTCGACGTCGACGCAGTCCGCCGGCTTGTGCGCGCCGTGGGCCTTGCCGAAGGTGTGGCCACCGGCGATGAGCGCCACGGTCTCCTCGTCGTTCATGCCCATGCGGGCGAACGTCTCGCGGATGTCCTTGGCCGCGGCGACCGGGTCGGGGTTGCCGTTCGGACCCTCCGGGTTCACGTAGATGAGCCCCATCTGCACGGCGGCGAGCGGCTTCTGCAGCTCGCGCTGGCCTCTGTAGCGCTGGTCCTCGAGCATCTTGGCCTCGGGGCCCCAGTAGACGAGGTCGGCCTCCCAGTCGTCGGCGCGACCGCCGGCGAAGCCGAACGTCTTGAAGCCCATCTGCTCCATCGCGACGTTGCCGGTGAGCACCATCAGGTCGGCCCACGAGAGCTTGTGGCCGTACTTCTGCTTCACCGGCCACACCAGTCGACGCGCCTTGTCGAGGTTGGCGTTGTCGGGCCAGCTGTTGAGCGGCTCGAAGCGCTGCTGGCCGCCGCCGGCGCCGCCGCGTCCGTCGCCCATGCGGTACGTGCCCGCGCTGTGCCACGCCATGCGGATGAAGAGCGGACCGTAGTTGCCGTAGTCCGCCGGCCACCAGTCCTGCGACGTCGTCAGCACCGCCGCGATGTCCTTCTTCACCTGCGCGAGATCGAGGCTGGCGAACTCGGCGGCGTAATCGAAGCCGGCGGGCAGCGGGCTCGAATG
>JAIOII010000055.1 GCA_019912685.1 Kofleriaceae bacterium | reverse complement strand
CTCGACGAGGAAGCCGCCGACCCCGCCCGCGCCGATCACGATCGCGACGTCGCCCGCGGCGAGCCCGGTGCGGCGGATCGCCTGCAGCGGCGTCGTCACCGCGTCGGCGATCGCCGCGAGCCGCCAGGGCTCGGCGACGTCGGGGACCGGCGTCAGCCAGCGCTCCGGCACCTGCACGTGGGTGGCGAAGCCGCCGTCGTGGTGGTTGCCCGGCATGAGGCCGGCGGCGCACGACGTCGCGCGGCCGCGGCGACACGCCGGACACTCGCCGCACGGGCTCACCGCCGGCACCAGCACGAGCCCGCGACCGGGGACGCGACCGATGATCTCGTGGCCGAGGACGAGCGGTCCCTTGTGGGCGGGCGCGACCCCGTCGAAGAGGTAGCCGAGATCGGTGTGGCACACGCCGCAGCCGACGACCTCGACGGTGACCTGACCGGGTGGCGGCGGCGCGAGCGGCGCCTCGAACCACGTGAGCTTGCCGGGCGCCGTCATCCGCCAGCCTGCGCGCATCACGTCCTCCATGAAGCGGACTCTAGGAGCCGCGACGACACCCGACTTGATCGCCATCAAGACCGCGGCGCGGTTCTCACGGCCGCTCGCCGGGACACGAACCGAATTCGCCTCGGGCTTGATCACCGTCAACTCGGCCTCGCCTCGTCGGCGATACCCAGGTCGCATGTACGACCACGATCTGGTGCCCGGCCATGCCTTCCAGCACGTGCGCGTCGAGCGGCGCCCTGTCTACGACCCGCGCGGCGAGCCGGTCGAGGGCCTGCACAACGTCTGGATCGTCCTCGACAACGAGGCCGAGCTGAACGCGTACACCACCGACACGATCAAGGAGGTGATCCTCGCCTTCCGCCACGCGAGCAACGATCGCGGAGCGGTGTGCGCGGTCTTCACCGGCGCCGGCTCGCGGGCGTTCTGCGCCGGTGGCAACACGCGCGAGTACGCGACGCGCTACGCCGGGCACAGCGGCGAGTACCGCCAGTACATGCGGCTTTTCAACGACATGGTCTCGGCGATCCTCGCCTGCGACAAGCCGGTGATCTGCCGCGTCAACGGCATGCGCGTGGGCGGTGGGCAGGAGATCGGCATGGCGTGCGACTTCTCGGTCGCGTCGGACCTGGCGCGCTTCGGTCAGGTCGGGCCCAAGCACGGCTCGGCGCCCGACGGCGGCGCCACCGACTTCCTCCACCTCTACGTCGGAATCGAGCAGGCGATGCTGTCGTGCACGACCGCGGCCGGGCTGTGGAGCGCGCACAAGGCGATGCGCCTCGGCCTGCTCACCGAGATCGCCCCCGTGCTGCGCGTCGACGGCGAGCTCGTGCCCAACCCGCTCGTCGAGACCCGGCGGTGGATCGACGAGCGCGGCCAGATCGTCTACGGCGAGCCGCTCACCGGCGACGCGCTGGCGGCGGGCAAGGCGACGCTGGCGCGCGGCACGATCGATCTGAGCTCGCTCGATCGCGCCGTCGATCGGCTGTCGACGAAGCTGATGATGACGTTCCCCGACTGCTGCACGAAGACGATCGAGACCCTGCGCAAGAAGAAGCTCGATCACTGGAACGCGAACAAGGAGCAGAGCCGCGCCTGGCTCTCGCTCAACATGATGACCGAGGCCAAGGCCGGCTTCCGCGCTTTCGAGTCCGGCGGCAGCCGCGAGGTCGACTTCATCGCGCTGCGCCAGCGCCTCGCGGCCGGCGCGACGTGGGAAGGCTCGGATCTCGAGAACGCGATCATGCCGCGCCCCGCGCACTGATCGCGCCTGACTTGACGCGCGTCAAGACGGCGCCCTCCGCCGGCGTGGAACCTGAAACCGGTTTCACTTTCCAGGAGGAGCGATGGACTTCGTCGAGCTGCCCGTCAACCAGAGAGCCGTACGCCTCAATCACGCCGTCGAGCAGACGGTCAATCGCGCCGTGCGCGCGCGCGATCGCCTGCGCGCGCGCCTGGGGCTGCGCGGCCGCGCCGCCGACTACGACGACGTCCACTACGAGTTCGTCGGCGGCGCCAACGACGAGATGCGGCGCAAGCACTACGACAAGAGCCTGCGCCTCCTGTGGAAGGCCGAGGCCGCGGCGCCGTGGTCGACGTTCCGCGATCTCGGGCCGGGCGAGCGCGCGATCAGCGACATGGCCGAGCAGTCGCTGACGCCGGCGGAGCGCGAGGCGCGGGCGCACATCGGCACGCCGGAGTTCCGCGAGCTGCTCGACCGGACGTACACGCCGCGGCAGAAGCAGGCGATCGTCAACGTGCTGTCGGCGATCGGCCACGGCGAGGCCTACGCGTGGCTGGTGTCGGCCTCCAACCTGCGCGACGTCCAGTCGAGCGGCGCCAAGGCGGCGGTGACCATGCAGGTGGTCGAGGAGGCCAAGCACTTCGTCGTGATGCGCGAGCTGGTCCAGGCCTTCGGCGTGCCGGTGCCGCGGCAGAGCGCCTGGGAGTACCTGCTGCTCGAGGGCGTGCTCAAGGCCGACGGCCTCGAGAAGTTCTACGGCATGAACGTGCTGGTCGAGACCATCGCGCTCTCGATCTTCGGCGCGCTCGCCCACCTGCCGGGCCTCGAGATCCTGCGCCTGTTCCACCTCGACGAGGCCCGCCACACCGCGCTGCCGCAGAACTACTTCAAGGAGTTCCCGATGACGCGGCGCCAGCAGCGGAGCCGGCGCGCGCGGCGGCGGCGCCTCGGCATGGCGCTGCCGACCCTGCCCCTCGTCCTCCTGCTCGAGGAGGATCTGGCGGTGCTCGGCATCGACGCCTTCGACTTCGCCGGCTCGGTCCTGCGCAAGGTCTCGCACCTCGCCGAGCGCGCCGGCTTCCTCATGCCGTCGCCGCCCGACGTCATGCTCGGGCGCTTCAACGCGATCTTCAACGCCTACTGCCGGCTGACCCGCCCGGGCCACCAGCACCGCGACTTCATGAGCGCCGACACCAGCCGGGACGCGGTGGTCGCGCGCGTCGAGCACGGCATCTTCGCGGGCGTCGCGGTCACAGGGTGAGCAGGAAGGTGATGAGGTCGTCGAGCTCGTCGGGCGCGAGCTGCGACGTGCCGCCGTGGGTGTCGGGCTGACCGTAGCGTTCGTTGAACCCGCGCTCGCCCGGCGCGAGCGCGGGGTGGCCCGGCGTCGCCAGCGCCTCGCGCAGGCTGCGCGCGCGCCCGTCGTGGAAGAAGCGCGGCGAGCGATCCCAGAGGCCGCGAAGCTGCGGGATGCCGAGGTGGATGCCCTCGGGCCCCTGCTCCGTCGGGCCGAGCCCGCCGACCGAGAACGTGTCGCGGAAGCCCTGCGTCACCGTGTCGGCGACGCGGCCGTCGGGCGCGAGGCTCGGCGTGATCACCGGCGGCACGCGCACCGGGATGCCGGCGGGGCTGAACGCCGGCTCGATCGTGACGGTGGTGACCGGCAGCGGGTGGCAGGTCGCGCAGCCGACCTCGGCGCGCGCGTAGAGGTCGGCGCCGCGCGCCGCCGCGGCGAGGTCGAGGACGCGGCTGGGG
>JAIOII010000538.1 GCA_019912685.1 Kofleriaceae bacterium | reverse complement strand
GCGGTCGCCGGCGCGGGCGATGGCGCGGGCGCCGGCGCGGCCGCGCACGGTGAAGTACTCGACGCGCTCGACCTGCACCGCGGCGTCGATCTCGCGCAGCGCGCCGGCGACCAGCTCCTCGATCGGCCGCGCGGCGTCGGCGGGATCGAGCGGGTGCGCGGTAGCGGCGACGAACGCCTGGGTGCCTCCGTCCGCGGGCGAGATCACGTAGGCCTCGCCGCTCGGATGCCACGCGGAGCGCCATCCGGCCGGCACGACGATCGACATGGGCGTCCCCTCGACGGTGACCCGCGGGCCGGTGAGCGGCGCCGTCAGCTCGGCGAGCTGGGCGTGCGGTGGCGGTGCGGTCGGCGGAGCGCCGGCGCCAGGCGCGGGCCCGGCGGCACTGCTCGGACCGCCGGCGGGCGGTGGCACGACGCAGGCGACGACGACGAGCAGGACGAGGGGAAGGATCGGGACGATGGTGAGGCGCATGCGCTCATGACACGGGTCGGCCTCGACCGTCGCGCGGCGCGCTCAGGGGAGGGCGAAGAGCGACGGATCCGCGAGTGTGCTCGCCAGGATGGACTGGAACAGCGCGGGGCGTTCGAGGCTCACGTAGTGGCCGCAGTCGGGCACGACGTGAGCCCGACGCGCCGGTCCGGCGCCGAGCGTCGCGGTCACCGACGGCGGCGGCGTGAGGTCCTCCGCTCCGTTCACGACGACGAGCGGCCGGCGCCAGCGCGCGACCCAGTCGGTCAGGTTCCGGCGATCGTGGAACGCTCGCACGCCGCGCACGAGGTCGCCGACGTCCTGGGACAGCGCGAGGTCGCGTGCCGCGGCGACGGCGGCCCGGGGTGTCTTGCGCCCGAACAGCGGCGCCCAGTACCTGTCCCACGCGGCTTCGATCCCGAGCGTCTCGAGGACGCGGATGGCCTCGTCGCGCATCGCCGCGTCGGGGCGCACGCCCGCCTTGGCGCCGACGAGGACGATGCCCGCGACCTGGTCGGGCGCCGCGCGCGCCATCTCGAGCGCGCACGATCCTCCGACCGAGCATCCGACGACGACGCACGGCTCCGGGCCGGCGAGCTGCAGCACCGCCGCTGCCCACGCCTCGATGGAGTCGCCGAGGTCGTAGAGCCTCGGCGTCAGCACGCCACCGTCGTGCCCTTCCTTCACGACGCTCCACATCCGTCCGTCGAACGGAAGCGCATGCAGGAAGACGAGCTGCACGCGGCGAAGGTATCGCGCCGCTTCCTCGCGCGCGCTCGGCAACGCCGCCCGTCGCCAGCCCGGCGCCGCGATCGGGAAGGCGATCCAGCGGACGTGGGGGCGCACGGACTTCCGCGTCGTGCACGTCAGCATCCAGCGCGAGCACATCCACTTGATCTGCGAGGCGGACGACAAGCGCGCGCTCGGGCGCGGGATGGCGGCGCTCGAGATCTCGGCGGCCAAGCAGCTGAACGCGGCGGTCGCGATCGATCGCGGCGAGTCCGAGGCGCGGCGCGGGACGGTGTTCCGCGGGCGTCGGACGCAGGCTCGGCGTGCTCAGCCGGTCGGCAGCGCCCAGTCGGGCGTGAGCGCGGCGGCCAGCAGGAACAGCGCGAAGCCGGCGGCCTGGAGGAAGAAGGGGCGGCGGGCGGCCGGCCAGTGCAGCGCGACGAACACCGGCGCGGCGAAGGGTACGGCCAGGCAGGCGAGGGCCCAGCCGGGGCTCACGCGGAAGGCCGCGACGAGGAGGAGCACGAGGCCGAAGGCGACGAGCACGAGGCCGAAGAGCAGCCCGCCCACGGGCACGAAGATCTCGAGGGCGTCGAGCATGGCCGTGGTCGCCGCGCCGTCAGCCGAGCGGCCAGGGCAGGCCGCTGTTGCCGATGAGCGCCGCGCCGATGATGAGCGCGATGCCCCAGAGCTGGAGGAAGAACGGATCCTTCGCCTTCTGCCAGTGGAGGATGAGGAAGGCGAGCGACGCGAGCGGGAGCACGAGGCACGCGATGCCCCAGAGCACGCTCTCGCGGAAGGTCGCCACGAGGAAGGTGAGGGCGCCGAGGAGCGCGAGGAGGAGGCCGACCAGCACCAGGATCGTGGCGACGATGCTCAGCATGAGGACGAGCATGCGCACGGCGAGGCGGGTTCGCCAGCGCCGAGTGAGGGGATGGGAGAGATGCGAGCAGTCGGCGCAGAAGCGGGCGGATTCTCGACGAGAAACGGATGCGAGCGATGGCTCCCGGAGATCGGGCACGGGCACGGGCACGGGCACGGGCACGGGGAAGTTGGCCCGGGAGTGGGGCGGGGGTAGCGTGGTGCCATGGACTGGCCCGAGGCCATCGACGGCTTCCGCGCGTACCTCGCCGTCGAGCGCGGCTACTCGCCGAAGACGGTCGACACGTACCTGCGCGACGTCGAGGCGTTCCGCCAGAGCGTCTCGGGCTCCGAGGCCAGGAAGCCGCTCGCGCTCCGCCGCGTCGACGCGATCGCCGTGCGCCGCCACCTCGCCGAGCTGTTCGGCCAGAACGAGCCCGCGACCATCGGCAAGAAGCTGTCCGCGTTCCGGACGTTCTTCCGCTGGCTCGAGCGGCGCGGCGTGCTCGAGGGCAACCCCGCCGCCGCGATCCGCGGCCCCAAGAAGAAGCAGGCGCTGCCGCGCGCGCTCGACGTCGACGACACCTTCCGCCTCGTCGAGGCGCCGGCCACCGCCGCCCGCCCCACGATGCGCCGGCTCTCCGAGGCCGAGGAGGCCCGCGCCGCCGCCTTCCGCCTGCGCGACCAGGCGCTCCTCGAGGTGCTCTACGGCGGCGGGCTGCGCGTCTCGGAGGCGTGCGGGCTCGACGTCGGCGACCTCGATCGCGATCGCTACGGCTCGCTCACGGTCACCGTGCGCCGCGGCAAGGGCGGCAAGACGCGCATCGTGCCGCTCGGCGACGCCGCCCTGCGCGCGC
>JAIOII010000537.1 GCA_019912685.1 Kofleriaceae bacterium | reverse complement strand
GCCGCACGCGCCGCCGCCCCGCGAGCAGGCCGGCGACCTCGCCCTCCCAGATGCGGCTGCCGCGCGCGATGATCGTGGCGCGGTTGCACACCTGCTCGACCTCGGCGAGCAGGTGCGACGAGAGCAGCACGGTGATACCGTCGTCGGCGGCGAGGCTGCGCACGAGGTCGCGCATGTCGCGGATGCCCATCGGATCGAGGCCGTTGGTCGGCTCGTCGAGGATGATGAGCTCGGGGCGCGGCAGGAGCGCCGCGGCGATCGCGAGCCGCTGCTTCATGCCGTGCGAGTAGATGCGCACCGGATCGTCGGCGCGGTCGCGCAGGTCGACGCGCGCGAGCGCCTCCTCGAGCCGCGACGCCGGCGCCCCGCCCGACAGGTCGGCGAGCATCCGCAGGTTGTCGCGCCCCGACAGGTACGTGTAGAGCGAGGGTGACTCGACGATCGCGCCGACCCGGGCGAGCGCGCGGCGATCGCCCAGCGGCTGGCCGAACAGCTCGACGCGCCCGCCGCTCGGCCGCACGAGCCCGAGGAGCATGCGGAGCGTCGTGCTCTTGCCGGCGCCGTTGGGCCCGAGGAAGCCGTAGACGTCGCCGCGCTCGACGGCGATCGACACGCGATCGACGACCGTGCGCCCGCGATAGCGCTTGGACAGGTCGTGCGTGGCGAGGACCACGGGGCCGGGCACCGCGATCCGTGTAGCGCGGGTCGGCCGCGCGCGCACGCCGCTTCATACTTCGTTACGATGCGCGGCCCATGCGCCGTAACGCTGTCGTGCCCGCGGCCGTCCATGCCGTCGGCCTGCTCCTCGTCCTGGCCGCCTGCGGAGGCGACGACCCGAGCCTCGACACCTCCGTCGAGAGCGCCGGGCCCCACCCCGTCGGCGTCGCCGACATGACGTTCGCCGACGACACCCGCCAGCGCTCGCTGCGCGTGCAGCTCTGGTATCCGGCGGCGGCAGGCACGGCGAACGGGGCCCTGCCGATCGGAGACTTCGCCGATCCGGACCATGCCGCCGCGTTCTCCGACCTCGTCGCCGCCGCGGATCCCGCGTGCACGACGCGGACGATCTCGGCGGCGTGGAGCCCACCGCCGGCGGGCGGGCCGTGGCCGCTCGTCGCCTTCTCGCACTGCCACGAGTGCACGCGCTTCTCGGGCATGACGATCGCGGCGCGGCTCGCGAGCCACGGCTTCGCGGTCGTCACCGTCGACCACACCGGCAACACGCTCTGGGATCAGCTCGACATGGACGGCCTGCCGCTCGACGGGACGACGCTCGACCTGCGCGTCGGCGACGTCGCCTTCGCCGTCGCCCGCGCGCGCGGCGAGCTGGCGTCGATGACGGGCGTGGCGATCGATCCGGGCCCGATCGGCGTCTTCGGCCACTCGTTCGGCTCGGTGACCGCCGGCCTGTACGCCCAGCGCAACGGCGCCGAGGTCGGCGCCGCGTTCGGCCTCGCCGCGCCGATGGAGAACCCGCTGCTCCCCGGCGTCACGATCACCGAGATCGACGCGCCGCTCGGGTTCCTCGTCGCGCGCGAGGACAACTCGATCAGCGAGCTCGGCAACGAGCTCATCCGGGGCAACTTCATGCGCGCCCCCGGCCCGGCCTGGAAGCTCGAGGTCGCCGACGCCGGGCACTGGTCGGTGTCGGATCTGGTCGGCGTGGTCCCCGCGTTCGCGCCGGGCTGCGGCGACGGCACGCGCCAGACCGACGGCCAGCCGTTCACGTACCTGCCGGCGGAGACCGGCCGCGCCATCGCCGCCGCGTACGTCACCGCCTTCTTCAAGGCGACGCTCCTCGGCGACGCCGGCGCGGAGGCCTACCTGTCGGCGGAGCGGCCCGAAGGAACCGTGACCGCGGAGGCTCGCTGACCGCGTAAACGTGTTAGTTTCTGGGCACATGGAGGGCTCCGAGACAGGGGCGGAGAAGCAGCTCCGTCTCGTCTGCTTCGAGCTGCGCCGGCAGGAGCTGGCGCTCTCGATCGCCGACGTGCGCGAGACGCTGCCGCTCCTGCCGATCACGCACGTGTTCCTGACCCCGCCGTGGCTCGCCGGCATCTTCAGCCTGCGCGGCGAGATCGTGCCGGCGATCGATCTCGCGGTCGTGCTGGGGCTGTCGCGCACGATCGTCGGCGACGACGCCCGCATCGTCGTGATCGAGCAGGGCGCCCGGCTCGCCGGCGTGCTCGTCGAGCGCCTCTGCGAGCTGCGCACGATCGACGAGAGCGCGATCGAGCCGCCGCCCGCCGGGCTGCCGGCGGAGGTCGCCGCGATCCTGCGCGGCATCGTCGCGACGCCGACCGGCACCGTTCGCATCCTCGATCTCGACGCCCTGCTCAGCTCGGAGCGCCTCGGCGCGCTTGCCCGTGAGGAGAGCCAACCGGCATGACGACCCGCAAGCGGCTTCGCTTCCCGATGTTCTTCAAGTTCCTGATCGGCTGCCTGGTGCTGGCCGGGTTGCTCATCGCCGGCGGCACGTGGTTCGTGCAGAGCGAGACGCGCTACCGCAGCCAGGGCAACTGGCTCGCCAAGCACATGCGCCGCTACCACGGCTACGAGGAGCGCGTCGGGCGCGCGATGACGGCGACCGTCGAGCTCATCGCCGGGGACGCGCGGCTCGCCGCGGCGCTCGGCGCAACGC